>NZ_JASCPP010000081.1:0-32523 GCF_029959745.1 Pseudomonas sp. PS01298
GGGCTGCGCAGCGGCCCCAGACCCAAACACCTCGGTTTGCCTGAAACAACGCACCGACTCCTGGAGGGGCCGCTTCGCAGCCCAACGCGGGACAAGCCCGCTCGCCACAGGGGGCTTGGCCGGCCTCAGAACATCGGCCGGGCCGACGCGATTGCCACCACTACCAGCCCCACGATCAAGTTGATCCCGACCAATTTGCGGATCTGCCCCAGCGCGGCCGCGCCTGCCGGCCAGTCTTCAGCCGCCACTGCCTTGCGCAATTCCGGGAATTTCAACGCCTGGATACGGATAAACAGCGCCGTCATCACCAGGTACAACCCCATCATCACCTGCACGTAGCGCGGCGCGGTTTCAAAGCCACTGAAGCGCAGTTGCAACAGGCCGATGCCGCTGATCGGCAAAACCAGCACCGCCACCCACACCCACACGAAAAAACGTTGAAACACATTTGCCCATAACTTGAGCCGTGCGGGGCCCTCAAGTGCCGCCACGGCGGCGGGGCGCAGGATCATCCAGGCGAAAAACATACCGCCGACCCATACCAGGGCGGCCAATACATGCAGGGTGTAAGCGAGGCTAAACGCGGTCATTGTGGTACTCCGTTCTGCGCGGGATTAATTAGCGGGGTATGATAGCGGCCGATCCGAACCACTGAAAATTTATCCAGCGTTTTTTGCGCCCGACTATCCATGATCAGCACTGAACTCAAAACCACGATCCAGGGCGCCTATTCGCGTTTTCTCGAAGCCAAGAGCTTGAAACCGCGCTACGGCCAACGCCTGATGATCGCCGAAGTGGCCAAGGTCCTCGGGGATATCGACGTCGACGATGAAGGCCGCCGCGAAGGTGAGCCCGCCGTCGTGGCCGTCGAAGCCGGCACCGGTACCGGCAAGACCGTGGCCTACAGCCTGGCCGCGATCCCCACCGCCAAGGCCGCCGGCAAGCGCCTGGTGATCGCCACCGCGACTGTCGCCCTGCAGGAGCAGATCGTCTACAAAGACCTGCCCGACCTGATGCGCAACAGCGGCCTGAACTTTACGTTCGCCCTGGCCAAGGGCCGTGGGCGCTACATGTGCCTGTCCAAACTCGATGTGCTGCTGCAGGAAGGCCATGCGCAAACCGCCACGGCGCAGCTGTTCGAAGAAGAAGGCTTCAAGATCGAAGTCGATGAAGCCAGCCAGAAGCTGTTCACCAGCATGATCGAGAAACTGGCCGGGAATAAATGGGACGGCGACCGCGACAGCTGGCCCACCGCCCTGGAAGACTCCGACTGGGCGCGCCTGACCACCGACCACAGCCAGTGCACCAACCGCCATTGCCCCAACTTCGGCCAATGCGCCTTCTATAAGGCCCGCGAAGGCATGGGCAAGGTCGACGTGATCGTCACCAACCACGACATGGTCCTGGCCGACCTGGCCCTGGGCGGCGGCGCCGTGCTGCCGGACCCGCGCGATACGCTCTACGTATTCGACGAAGGCCATCACCTGCCGGATAAGGCCATCGGCCACTTCGCCCATTACACGCGCCTGCGCTCCACCGCCGACTGGTTGGAAACCACCGCCAAGAACCTGACCAAACTGCTCGCCCAGCACCCGCTGCCCGGCGACCTCGGCAAGTTGATCGAACAAGTGCCGGAGCTGGCGCGCGAGATCAAGACCCAGCAGCAATTCATGTTCAGCGCCTGCGAGCAGGTCGCTGACTTCAAGCCCGGTGAAGACGTGGAGGGGCGCGAGCGTCCACGCCACCGTTTTGTCGGCGGGCTGATCCCCGAGCACATGCGCGAAATGGGCATCGAGCTGAAAAAAGGCTTCTCGCGCCTGACCGACCTGTTTACCCGCCTGACCGACCTGCTCAAGGAAGGCATGGACGGCGAGGTCAACATCGGCATCGCCAGCAACCAGGCCGAGGAGTGGTACCCGCTGTTCGGCAGCCTGTTGTCGCGCTCCCAGGGCAACTGGGAGTTGTGGACTGCGTTTACCGTCGAAGACCCGGAAGACAACCCGCCGATGGCCCGCTGGCTGACCCTGTCGGAAAGCGGTGCGCTGTTCGACATCGAGGTCAACGCCAGCCCGATCCTCGCGGCCGAAATGCTGCGCCGCAACCTCTGGAACGTGGCCTACGGCTGCCTGGTGACGTCGGCGACGCTGACCGCCCTGGGCACTTTCGACCGCTTCCGCATGCGTGCCGGCCTGCCGAAAAAAGCCGTCACGGCCGTGGTGCCGAGCCCGTTCCATCACGCCGACGCCGGCGTGTTGCGCGTGCCCGACCTCAAGGCCGACCCTCGGGATGCGGCGGCGCACACTGCCGCGATCATCCGCGACCTGCCGGAACTGGTGGAAGGCTCGCGCGGCACGCTGGTGCTGTTTTCGTCACGCAAACAGATGCAGGACGTGTTCGACGGCCTCGACCGCGACTGGCGCAAGCAGGTGTTTATCCAGGGCAACCTGTCCAAGCAGGAAACCCTCAACAAGCACAAGGCGCGCGTCGATGGCGGCGATTCCAGCGTGCTGTTCGGCCTGGCAAGCTTCGCCGAAGGCGTGGACTTGCCCGGTGCCTACTGCGAACACGTGGTGATCGCCAAGATCCCGTTCTCGGTGCCGGATGATCCGGTCGAGGCGGCATTGGCCGAATGGATCGAGGCGCGCGGCGGTAACCCGTTCATGGAAATCTCGGTGCCGGATGCGTCCCTGAAACTGGTGCAGGCCTGCGGTCGCTTGCTGCGCACCGAAGAAGACCGGGGCACCATCACCTTGCTTGACCGCCGCCTGGTTACCCAGCGCTATGGCAAGGCTATCCTGAATGCCTTGCCGCCGTTCAGGCGCGAAATTTCTTAAGCCACTGTGGGCGAATTCGCCCACTTCGTGGTCTATCTGACTGCCAACGCTTTACGTCATCAGGCCATTCATCGGCCGTTTGGGAGAACCTTGTTCGTATGATTCGCACGCTGCCCGCCCTTTTTGCCCTGCTGTTCGCCGCGCCCTTGATGGCCGCGCCTGCCGGGCAACAGACATTGTTCAACTTCGTCCGGCCTGCCGATGTGGTCAAGGTGGCGACCCAGGACGCCAGCCTGCCGCAATACAATGCCGAACAAACCCCCGAAGGCGAGGTGCTGCGCCGCATCACCTTCAACCCGGCTGCCGAGCCGAGCCTGGTGCTCAGCCCGCAGACCGGTGTGTGGGACTGGTCACAGTCCGGCGCCATGAGCCTGCGCATCCAGAGCGCGATGGACTGGGCGCTGACGCTCTACGTCAAGGTGCAGAGCGCCGACGGCAAGACATTGGTCAGCCGCATCGACCTGCCGGCCGGCCCGGTGCAGACCCTGCTGGTGCCGCTGCAAGCCAATTCCCCGCTGAGCCAGGGCATGAAGGCCGGCCCGCCGATGCCGATCACCGTGGACGGCCAGCGCGTGCTGCTCGCCGCCAGCGCTGGGGCAATCGACCGTAGCCAGGTGGTCTCGGTGACCCTGTCGATGATCAAGCCTGTCGCCGCGCAGAGCATCCTGCTGGAGCGCTTCGGCGTGCAGGACAGCGAGCCGGTGTTGAAAGCAGCGTACAGCGAACTCGTCGATGCCTATGGCCAGTCCACCCGTGCGCGTTGGCCGGAAAAAGTCAGCAGCGACGAGCAACTCAAGGCGGCCGCCGCCAAGGAGCAGCAACAGCTCAAGGGCTGGCTGGCCGAGCGGGATAAATCCTCGCTGGACCAGTATGGCGGCTGGAACAAAGGCCCGGCGTTCGACGCCAGCGGCTTCTTCCGCACCGAGAAACGCGACGGTCGCTGGTACCTGGTGACGCCGGAAGGCCACCCGTTCTACTCCTTGGGCGTGAATACCGTGGCGGCGGACAACAACCAGACCTACGTGGCCGGGCGTGAATGGATGTTTGCCGCGCTGCCCAAGGCCGGCGAGCCCTTCGACAAGTACTACGGCCGTGGCGACAACCGTGGCGGCAACGGCGCCGATCAGGGCCGCGGCTTCAACGTCGGGCGCTGGTACGACTTCTATGGCGCGAACCTGCAGCGCACCTATGACACCGATGGTTTCGACCAGAAACGCTGGGTCAGCCACACCCTCGACCGCCTGCAAGCCTGGGGTTTCAATACCGTGGGCAACTGGAGCGAGCCGGACCTGGCCACTGCCGACCGCGTGCCGTATACCTTGCCACTGTCGATCGTCGGCGATTACGCCAGCATCAGCACCGGTACTGACTGGTGGGGCGGCATGCCTGACCCGTTCGACCCGCGTTTCGCCATGGCCACCGAGCGCGCCGTGGCCATCGCGGCCCGTGACCACCGCGATGACCCTTGGCTGATCGGCTTCTTTGCCGACAACGAACTGGCCTGGGCAGGCCCCGGTGATGACCCGAAATCGCGCTACGCCCTGGCCTACGGCACGCTGCGCATGACCACCGACGTACCGGCCAAGCGCGCGTTCCTCAAGCAACTGCGCGACAAGTACCGGAATGAAGAAGGCCTGTCGAAAGCCTGGGGCATCCACCTGGCGGGCTGGGAGCTGATGGAAGACCCGGGCTTCGAACCGCCGATGCCGAGCCCCGAGCACCCGGAAATCGAAGCTGACTTCAAGTACTTCCAGAAAACCTTCGCCGATGCCTACTTCAAGACCATCTCCGATTCGCTGAAGTGGCACGCGCCCAACCAGCTGTTGCTGGGCGGCCGTTTTGCGGTGAGCACGCCGGAGGCCGTGGCGTCCTGCGCGCAGTATTGCGACGTGCTGAGCTTCAACATGTATACCCTCAAGCCCCAGGACGGTTATGACTTTGCCGCCCTGCGTGCCCTGGACAAGCCGGTGCTGATCACCGAATTCAACTTCGGCTCGGCCGACCGCGGCCCGTTCTGGGGTGGCGTGACGCAATTGGCCCGCGAAGAAGATCGCGGCGCGGCGTATAGCACCTTCCTCAAGCAGGCCATGGCTGAGCCATCGATTGTCGGTGTGCACTGGTTCCAGTACCTGGACCAACCGGTGACCGGTCGCTTGCTGGACGGTGAAAACGGTCACTTCGGCCTGGTCGGCATCACCGATGTACCGTTCCAGGGCTTCGTCGACAGTGTGCGCAAAAGCAACCTCGCGGCGATCGACCAACTGGGCAAGGAAGCGGAAAAAGCCAAGGCCGCCAACGCCGTGCGTGAGAGCGAAGGCGGGCGCGGTGGGCATGAAGGCAAAGGCGCGGGGCAGGGCGCCGGGCATGCGGGCGGGCACTCTGGAAATGGGCATTGATTGAGGGCTGACGGGTTCACAAAAGCCACAAGGGCTGGAACAATGTCGGCCACTTTTAACGGTGTTTTTCGAGGGCGCTCAGGTGCAGATTCAGGGTCATTACGAACTCCAGTTTGAAGCGGTACGTGAAGCGTTCGCCGCCTTGTTCGATGACCCGCAGGAGCGTGGTGCCGGGCTGTGCATCCAGATCGGCGGCGAAACCGTCGTCGACCTGTGGGCCGGTACCGCCGACAAGGATGGAGCCGAGGCCTGGCACAGCGACACTATCGTCAACCTGTTCTCCTGCACCAAGACCTTCACCGCCGTCACGGCCCTGCAATTGGTCGCCGAAGGCAAACTGCAACTGGATGCGCCCGTCGCCAACTACTGGCCGGAATTTGCCGCTGCTGGCAAGGAAGCCATCACCCTGCGCCAACTGCTCTGCCACCAGGCGGGCCTGCCGGCGATCCGCGAGATGCTGCCCACCGAAGCCCTGTACGACTGGCAACTAATGGTCGACACCCTGGCGGCCGAAGCGCCGTGGTGGACCCCAGGCCAAGGCCACGGCTACGAGGCGATCACCTATGGTTGGCTGGTGGGTGAACTGCTGCGCCGCGCCGACGGGCGTGGGCCAGGTGAGTCCATCGTGGCCCGGGTGGCGCGGCCGCTGGGACTGGACTTTCATGTCGGCCTGGCCGATGAAGAGTTTTATCGCGTCGCCCATATAGCGCGCAGCAAAGGCAATATGGGTGATGAAGCCGCACAACGCTTATTGCAAGTAATGATGCGGGAACCGACCGCCATGACTACGCGGGCATTTGCCAACCCACCGTCTATTCTGACCAGTACTAATAAACCGGAATGGCGACGCATGCAGCAGCCGGCGGCAAATGGCCACGGTAATGCGCGCAGCCTGGCGGGTTTCTATAGCGGTTTGTTGGACGGTAGTTTGCTCGAAGCCGACATGCTCGAACAATTGACCCGCGAACACAGTATCGGGCCGGATAAAACATTATTGACACAAACCCGTTTTGGCCTGGGTTGTATGTTGGATCAACCGCAGCTGCCCAATGCCACCTTCGGCCTTGGCCCGCGTGCTTTCGGGCACCCTGGCGCCGGTGGTTCGGTGGGTTTTGCCGATCCGGAACATGATGTAGCGTTCGGTTTCGTGACTAATACACTGGGGCCTTACGTACTAATGGACCCACGGGCACAGAAGTTGGTCGGAATATTGGCCGGTTGTCTGTAAACCCCTTGCTGTTTCACGTTTTTTTGTTACAAAGGCAACTATAAGAAAGACGCTGAACGAAATGTTGTAACTTTAATGTTCTGTAAGCGTCTGTTTAACGGGTCATCCAGACCCCCGTTTCTTTTCTCATTTTGTGGATATCTCATGTTATCGAACAAGTCCTTGGCACTGGCGCTTTGCCTCACCATTACCGGTTGCGCACAAACTCCACAAAATGATGCCGAAGGCGGGCATTGGTGGTCATTTGGATCGGATAAAGCCGCTACCAAGGATGCAGTCGCCCAAACCGACGCCAAGCCGGATGCCAAGCCTGCTGCCGGCGCCAAGCCTGCCGCACCGGTAGCCGCCGCTGCTGCCCCGGCGCCAGCCGCTGCACCTGCGCCGGTTGCCAAGGCTGACACCGGTTCCAGCTGGTGGCCGTTCTCTTCCAAGAGCGCCGATGAGAAAGCCGCTGATGCCAAGGCTGACCTGAAAGCCGATCTTAAGGCTGCAGAACCTGCACCGACCGTTGCCAAGACCGACACCGAGACCCACTGGTGGTGGCCGTTCGAAAGCAAACCCAAGCCATTGGCCAAGGTCGACGTGACCAACGTGCCGATGCCTGACCCGAAAATCACCCAGGCCTGGCTGGACGACTATGAGCCACGCCTGCGCGCCGCCATCAAGGACAGCAACCTGCAACTGGAGCGTCGTGACAATGTACTGGTGGTGATCGCCCCGGTAGACGGCTCCTACAACCCTAAGCGCCCGGCCATGTTGCTGCCGGTCACCCTGGGCCCGTTCACGCGCGTCGCCAAGGCAGTTGAAGCGGATCCGAAAACCGCCGTACTGGTACTCGGCCATGTGGATGCCACCGGCACTGCTCCGGCCAGCCAGGCGTTGACCAAGGAACGTGCGCAATCGATCGCCTCGATCTTCAGCCTCAGTGGCCTCAAGCAGGACCGCCTGATGCTGCGTGGCATGGGCGACCTTATGCCGCGTGCCGCCAACGACAGCACCCAGGGGCGTGCGCTGAACCGTCGCATGGAAATCATGTTCACTCAGCGTACAACGATGTTGGCCTTGCTGAGCAAATACCAGTCGGGCAAAACGCCGCCTGTGGCTGAGATGGTCGCCGTGCAGGATGTTCCAGCACCGGCTCCGGCCGTCAAGGCTGCGGCGAAAAAAGCGCCTGTCGCCAAGAAAGCCGCTGCCAAGCCCGCCGCCAAAAAGGCCCCGGCCAAGCCCGCTGCCAAGAAGCCGGCGCCAGCCAAGGCCAAGGCCGCTACTCCGGCCGCGAACGACCAGGCGAAAAACTGATCCGTTGAACCAGAAGGATAAAGCTGCATGACCCAGGCACTGGCCGATATGCGCCGTGACTACACACGGGACGGTTTGAGCGAGGCCCAGGCCCCGAGCGAACCGTTTGCGTTGTTCCACCAGTGGTTTGGCGATGCGGTGAAAACCGAGCAACCGCCGGTGGAGGCCAATGCCATGACGTTGGCCACGGTTGACCAGGACGGTCGCCCACATTGCCGCATCCTGTTGCTCAAGGGCCTGGATGCGCAGGGCTTTACCTTCTTCACTAACTATCAGAGCGCCAAGGGCGAACAGCTCGCGGCGCGGCCCTTCGCGGCCATGACCTTTTTCTGGCCGACCCTCGAGCGCCAGGTGCGCATCGAAGGGCGGGTGGTCAAGGTCACGCCTGAGGAATCGGACGCTTACTACCAGGTGCGCCCATTGGGCAGCCGCCTGGGAGCCTGGGCGTCTCCGCAGAGCCGGGTCATCCGTGATCGCGAAGAACTGCAGGACCTGCTCAAGGCCACCGAGCAGCGCTTCAGTGACAGCCAGCCCGACTGTCCCGAGCATTGGGGCGGTTACCGCCTGCTGCCCGAGCGCATCGAGTTCTGGCAAGGCCGCGCGAGCCGCCTGCATGATCGCCTGAACTACCGCCTGCAAGGGGCCAACTGGGTCCGCGAGCGCCTCGCGCCCTGAACCTCACCTTTCGTCACTTCGCCTGAATGTTGTCCGCCGCGCTCACGTCTCTATATCAGGAGGTTTGGGTTGCGTGCGGCTGCGCGGCTACAATGATGGAACAGTCGATACATCTCTTGGCACAAAGGCCAAGCTACCGTTCGTCGAGTTTTCTGTTACTGGCTGTCTGTACTCAGGCTGAATGAAAGCAATTTTCTGCGGGGCTTGCCGTGACAGGCGCCAAGCCGCAGCGTCTAATGAATACCTGTCCTTTGGAGTTGATGCTATGCGTAAGTCCGTTTTACTGGTTGCCTGCTTTACCACCCTGTCGTTGCTGTTGGGTGGCTGCGCCTCGAGTCTGACCGGCGACTCGTACTCCCGTGACGAAGCACGTCGTGTGCAGACCGTGCGCATGGGCACCATCGAATCCCTGCGTCCGGTGAAAATCGAAGGTACCAAGACCCCAATCGGCGGCGCTGCTGGCGCAGTCATCGGCGGCGTTGGCGGCAGCGCCATCGGTGGCGGCCGTGGCAGCATCGTGACTGCCGTGATCGGCGCCGTTGCCGGTGGCCTGCTGGGCTCGGCTACCGAAGAAGGCCTGACCCGCACCCAAGGTGTGGAAATCACCGTTCGTGAAGACGATGGCAGCATGCGCGCCTACGTGCAGGCCGTGCAGGAGAATGAAATCTTCCGCATCGGCGACCGCGTGCGCATCATGACCGTTGATGGCACCAGCCGCGTTACCCGCTAAGCGGTAATCGGCAGGCAAAGGAAAACCCCAACCGGGTAACCGGTTGGGGTTTTTTCATGGGTGAGGGTTCAGTCAGCTCAGGCTTTCTTGCGGCTCGCCATCGCCGTTACCGCGTAGCCGATGCATGCCGCCAGGATCGACCCGGTCAGAATCCCCATGCGGTCCTCGCCGGCGAACTCGCTGGCCCCCGGTACAAACGCCAGGGAACCGACGAACAGGCTCATGGTGAAGCCGATGCCGCACAGGATTGCCACGCCGAACACCTGGCCCCAATTTGCGCCGCTGGGCAGGGCGGCGAGGCCGGTCTTGATGGCCAGCCAGGTGAGGCCGAACACCCCGACGGTTTTACCGATCAACAGGCCGGCGGCGATGCCCATCGGCACGTGGTGGGTGAAGCTTTCGAGGCTGACGCCGGTCAGCGAAACACCCGCATTGGCGAAGGCGAACAGCGGCAGGATGCCGTAGGCCACCCACGGGTGCAGGGCGTGCTCCAGGGTCATCAGTGGCGAGGCTTCGGCGTTCTTGGTGCGCATCGGGATGCAGAACGCCAGGGTCACGCCGGCCAGGGTCGCGTGTACACCGCTCTTGAGTACGCAGACCCACAGGATCAGGCCAATGATCAGGTACGGCCCGAGCTTGATCACGCCCAGGCGGTTCATCGCGATCAAGGCGATCAGGCAGGCGCCCGCACCTGCCAGGGCGGCACCCGATAGGTCGGCAGAGTAGAACACGGCAATGACAATGATCGCGCCCAGGTCATCAATGATCGCCAGGGTCATCAGGAACAGCTTCAACGACACTGGCACGCGTTTGCCCAGCAGCGCCAGCACGCCCAGGGCAAAGGCGATGTCGGTGGCCATCGGAATCGCCCAGCCGGAGAGTGCGGCGGGGTAGTCCTTGTTGATCGCCCAGTAGATCAGCGCTGGCACGACCATGCCGCCGATGGCGGCTGCACCGGGCAGTACCACTTGCGATGGCTTGGACAGGTGACCATCAAGCAGCTCGCGCTTGACCTCCAGGCCGATCAGCAGGAAGAACAAGGCCATCAGGCCATCGTTGATCCACAACAGGGCTGGCTTGGCGATTTTCAGCGCGCCGATCTGCGCCACCACCGGCACGTCGAGAAACGCCGCGTACAGGTGTGACAAGGGCGAATTGTTGATAATCAGGGCCAGGGCCGCAGCGGCGATCAATAACAGACCGCTGGCGGCTTCCAGCTGGAAGAAACGCGTGAAAGTGCTACGCAGAGGCAAGGGATGCTCTCCAATGAGGTTCAATTAGGTGGGTACCCTAACCCGTACCGTTAGTTGTTAAAACAAAAGTTATATTCTTATTTGTTATAAGGGACAGGCTCGGGCGGCATTGCGCCTGAGCCTAGCAATTGTGTGTCCAATTGAGTCTTCACTGTATCTGTGTGCAGTGTAGGAAAACCCTTAAAGTTAGGGCTGAAACCCTTAGAGAACCCCGCCATGAGCGACCACCGTCCTTGGGCCCGCGAAGCCATTCGTATCATTGAAGCAGACTTCCAGCGCAGCGCCGACACGCACCTGATTCCCTTGCCGCTGCCAGGCTTGCCGGGTATCGAGTTGTACTTCAAGGATGAGTCCAGCCACCCCACCGGCAGCCTGAAACATCGCCTCGCGCGTTCGCTGTTCCTGTACGCACTGTGCAATGGCTGGCTCAAGCCCGGCGCGCCGGTGATCGAGGCGTCCAGCGGTTCGACGGCGATCTCCGAGGCCTACTTCGCACGCCTGCTCGGCTTGCCGTTCATTGCGGTGATGCCGGCCACCACCTCCCAGGAAAAGATCGCGCAGATTGCCTTTTATGGCGGCAAGAGCCATCTGGTCCAGGATCCGACGCAGATCTACGCCGAATCCGAGCGCCTGGCGCAGGAAAGCGGCGGGCACTTCATGGACCAGTTCACTTACGCCGAACGCGCCACCGATTGGCGCGCGAACAACAACATCGCCGAGTCGATTTTCCAGCAGATGCGCTTCGAGCAGCATCCTGAGCCAAGCTGGTTGATCTCCAGCCCTGGCACTGGCGGCACCACCGCCACCCTCGGACGGTATGTGCGCTACCGCCAGCACTGCACCCGCGTGTTGTGTGCGGATGCCGAGCGCTCGGTGTTTTTCGATTTCTACCAGAGCGGCGACGCCAGCCTGCGCCTGGACTGCGGTTCGCGCATCGAAGGCATTGGCCGGCCACGCGTCGAGGCATCGTTTTTGCCCAAGGTCATTGATGCGATGGTCAAGGTCCCGGATGCGCTGTCACTGGCGGCCATGCATTACCTTGCCGAGCGGTTGGGGCGGCGGGTCGGGGGTTCCAGCGGGACCAACCTGATTGGCGCGCTGGTGGCGGCGCAGCAGATGAAGGCTGCGGGGGAGTCGGGGTCGATCGTGGCGATTTTGTGCGATGGCGGCGAGCGGTATGCAACCACCTATTACGATCAGGCGTGGCTGGCGGGGCAGGGCTATGCCCTGGACGGTTTGATCGCGGCCGTGGCGGCCAGCGTGGAGCGCGGCGAGGCGTTGCCGGACAGCATCCAGCGCGCCAACATTTGACCTTGCAGGAGCCAGGCTTGCCGATTCGAGGCGCTGCGCCGAATCGACAAGCCGGGCTCCTACAGGGGAATGTGTCAGGCTTCGAGGCCCAACATATCCCGCGCCAAGGCCTCGGCAATCCGAATCCCGTCAACACCGGCCGACAGAATCCCGCCGGCATAGCCCGCGCCTTCACCCGCCGGGAACAAGCCTTTCACGTTGAGGCTCTGCATCGATTCATCACGGGTAATCCGCAGCGGCGACGAGGTGCGAGTCTCGATACCCGTCAACACCGCATCGTGCAGCGAGTAACCCTTGATCTGCTTCTCGAACGCCGGCAACGCTTCGCGGATCGCCTCGATGGCAAAGTCCGGCAAGGCCAGGGCCAGGTCACCGAGGGCCACGCCCGGTTTGTAGGACGGTTCCACACTGCCAAGGGCGGTCGACGGCTTGCCGGCAATGAAATCACCTACCAGCTGCGCCGGTGCTTCGTAGTTGCTGCCGCCGAGGATGTAGGCGTGAGATTCCAGGCGTTCCTGCAGCTCGATACCGGCCAACGGGCCACCGGGATAGTCCACCTCAGGGGTGATGCCGACCACGATGCCGGAGTTGGCGTTGCGCTCGTTACGCGAGTACTGGCTCATGCCGTTGGTGACCACGCGGTTCGGCTCGGAGGTTGCTGCCACCACGGTGCCGCCCGGGCACATGCAGAAGCTGTAGACCGAACGACCGTTCTTGGCGTGGTGCACCAGTTTGTAGTCGGCGGCGCCGAGTTTCGGGTGCCCGGCGTATTTGCCCAGGCGCGCGGCATCGATCAGCGACTGCGGGTGTTCGATACGGAAACCCACCGAGAACGGCTTGGCTTCCATGTACACGCCACGGCCATGCAGCATGCGGAAGGTGTCGCGGGCGCTATGGCCCAAGGCCAGGATCACGTGCCTGGAAAGGATCTGCTCGCCACCGTCGATGACCACGCCGTTCAGCTGGCCGTCCTCGATCAGCACGTCGGTGACGCGCTGCTCGAAGCGCACTTCACCGCCGAGGGCGATGATCTGCTCGCGCATGTTTTCCACCACGCCGGTCAGGCGGAATGTACCGATGTGCGGCTTGCTGACGTAGAGGATTTCTTCCGGCGCGCCGGCCTTGACGAACTCGTGCAGGACTTTGCGGCCGTGGAATTTCGGGTCCTTGATCTGGCTGTAGAGCTTGCCGTCGGAAAAGGTCCCGGCGCCGCCCTCGCCGAATTGCACGTTGGACTCGGGGTTGAGCACGCTTTTACGCCACAGGCCCCAGGTGTCCTTGGTGCGCTGGCGCACTTCCTTGCCGCGTTCGAGGATGATCGGCTTGAAGCCCATCTGCGCGAGCAACAGCCCGGCGAAGATCCCGCACGGGCCGAAACCGACCACGATTGGGCGCTCGACCAAGCCTTCCGGCGCCTGGCCGACGACTTTATAGCTCACGTTCGGCGCGGGGTTGACGTTGCGGTCGTCGGCGAACTTGAGCAGCAGCGCGGCTTCGCCTTTCACGTTCAGGTCGATGGTGTAGATGAAGCACAGCTCCGACGACTTCTTGCGGGCGTCGTAGCTGCGCTTGAACAGGGTGAAATCGAGCAGGTCATCACTGGCGATGCCCAGGCGCTGCACGATGGCAGGCCGCAGGTCTTCTTCGGGATGGTCGATGGGCAGCTTGAGTTCGGTGATTCGTAACATGACGGGATCCGGTAGGCGGCGGGCAGAGAGGCCGGCTGTTTTGCAAACCGGCGATTATAAGCCCCAATGGCGGTTTTCCGACATGTTAAAACAGCGCAGGGCCGAATCAGTCGTCCCGCGAGCCGCCGAACGACGCGCAACCACGCTGTACCTGGCCGTTGACGCGTAACTCGGCAGTCATGTGTTGCAAGCTGCCGCTGACGCTGTCGATGCAACGCTGCGGGGCCACCCACAGTTCGATGTGCTGGTTATTGGCTTCGGTCATCAGGTTGAAACGGCCGTCGCCCATCTGCTCTTCGACGTATGGCACCGCCAGTGGTGGCTGGCCTTCGCGTTCCAGCACCATGCCCTTGGCCGTGACATTCATCGCCCAGGCCGGTTTGTGGCCGTTGGCCCGCAGGATCATGCGCTTGAAGTCCGGATCGTCGCAGGCCGAGGTCGAGCGTTCCACACGGTAGAGCTGTTGCAGGTCTACCGAACCCTGGGTGCCGCTGGCGACCCCGGAAAACTTGCCGCGCAGGTCGGCAAACAACGCGCCCTGCTGGCCGGCCAGGGAGGCGGCCTCCTGCAGGATGCTGGTGCCGCCGGTGTCGTTGACCACGTAGTTGCGTTTATCGTTGCACGGCTGGAACAGCAGCTTGCCACCCACTGCGGTGAGTTCACCCTGCATGCGGGTCATCCCGGCGAGAGACGGCTTGGCCGGCTCGCTTTCGAACATCTGGCAGGCGGCGAACAGGGGGAGCAAGGCAAACAGGGCGAGGGTACGGGCGGCGCGCATATCGGGTCTCCAGACAAGTGCCGCCACGTTACGCAGGCTGGCGCTGCATCACAAGTACGGGACACAGTTTGAATACCTGTTCTCCACGCGTTGGGAAATCAGGCGGTGCAAAGGGGGATGTTTCCTATAGTTAGGGCAGATACGTCGTGAGAAAGTCGAGATCTTTGGGTCGGAGATTGCCATGAACATCAAATGGAGCCTGTGCGTTCTCCTGCTCTGGGCGAGTGCGGCCTGTGCAGACGAGCCCGCCCGGCTCGTCTACTGGTCGGCCACCGACTTCACGAAGATCTCGGTGACGCTGAAAAGACCTGAAGACCCCGACCCGTCTCGCGTTGAAGTCAGTGTCACGTTGAGTCCAGAGGCCAGGGCGAGGACCCAGTCCATTACGCTGCTGACGTATCAGCGGTACCTGACACTCTATGTGGACGGCTACCGGCTGAATACGTCCAGGGTTCAAGGCCAGCTGGGCGGGGAGTTCGTGATGTTTGCCCCGCGCGCGCTGGTGAATGAATGGATGTCTCAATTCTCACGTGAGGCCGTCGCGTCTCAACCGACGATGTAGGTCTGACCGGTCTGCAAGCCTTCCACGCTTTTGGCGTAGGCCAACGCCACGTCGGCGCCGGTCGCTGGCTTGTAGCCACGGAAGTACGGTGCGTAGCTGTCCATGGCTTCCAGCAGCACAGTCGGGCTGACGGAGTTGATGCGCAGGCCACGTGGCAATTCGATTGCGGCGGCTTTGACGAACGCATCCAGCGCGCCATTGACCAGTGCCGCCGAGGCACCGGTACGGATCGGGTCGCGGTTCAGAATGCCGCTGGTGAAGGTGAACGAGGCGCCATCATTGGCGTACTCGCGCCCGATCAGCAGCAGGTTGACCTGGCCCATCAGCTTGTTCCGCAGGCCGAGTTCGAAGTCGCTGTCGTGCATGTCACCCAGCGGCACGAAGTTCACGCTGCCTGCCGCGCAGACCAGTGCATCGAACTTGCCGGTTTGCTCGAACAGCCGGCGGATCGAGGCGCTGTCGCTGATGTCCACCTGGAAGTCGCCGCTGCTGCGACCGATGCTGATCACGTCGTGACGCTGGGCCAGTTCTGCCTTGACCGCAGAGCCGACGGTGCCGCTGGCGCCAATCAAAAGGATTTTCATGGTGCTGTTCCTCCAGGGGTAAGTGAAGGTTCAGTCTAGTGTGGCTTTTCTGCTGGATAAACGCGCTAATAGGCAACCTTTGGTTTTCAAATGGAAACAATCCATGAGCGAAATGGATGACCTGGCGGCCTTCGCCGTACTGATCGAGGCGGGCAGTTTTACCGTGGCGGCCGAGCAGTTGGGCTGCAGCAAGGGGCAATTGTCCAAGCGCATCAGCCAGTTGGAGGCGCAGTACGCCGTGGTGCTGCTGCACCGCACCACGCGCAAGCTCAGCCTGACCGCTGCCGGTGCGGCCTTGTTACCCCAGGCCCAGGCGCTGGTGGTGCAAGTGGATCGCGCCCGCCAGGCGTTGGCGCGGCTCAAGGACGACCTGGCCGGACCGGTGCGCATGACGGTGCCGGTGTCGTTGGGCGAAACCTTCTTCGATGGCTTGTTGCTGGAGTTTTCCAAGCAATATCCGCAGGTGCAGATCGAACTGGAGCTCAATAACAGCTACCGGGACCTGGCGCGGGACGGCTTTGACCTGGGGGTGCGGTCTGGGGCGATTGAACACGAGCGCCTGGTGGCCAAGCCGTTGCTGGCCTGGCACGAGATGACGTGTGCCAGCCCGGCTTACCTCGAGCAATATGGCGAACCCCAGACCCCGGTAGACCTGGCCGCACACCGCTGCCTGCTCAACAGCCACTACAGCGGGCGGGAGGAATGGTCGTACCACCAGCAACACGAATTGCTGCGGGTGCGGGTCAGTGGCACCTTCGCCTCCAACCACTACAACCTGCTGAAGAAGGCCGCCCTGGTGGGGGCCGGCATCGCTCGCCTGCCGTCCTACGTCTTGCCGGCGGAACTGGCTGACGGCCGATTACGCTGGCTGCTGCGCGATTATCAGACGCGGAGCCTGCCGATGTACCTGGTCCATCCTTACCAGGGCGGGCTGCCGCGCCGCACCCAGGTACTGGCCGACTACCTGGTGGACTGGTTCAAGCGCAGCGGTGAGGCCCTGGACCGGCTTTAACGGTAGCGGCGCGCGATCAGGTGATCGATGGACAGGCAACCCGGTCCCTTGGCGACCAACAGCAGCAATAAGGCGATCCAGGTGCCGTGGGTCGGGTAGGCATCGGGGTATACAAACAGCTGAATCACCAGGGTCATGCCGATCAGGGCCAGGGCCGAGAAGCGCGTGGCGAACCCGACCAGGATCAACACCGGGAAAAAATGCTCGGCAAACGCTGCCAGGTGCGCCGCCACTTCCGGTGACAGCAGCGGCACGTGGTATTCGCTGCGAAACAGCGGCAAGGTCGAGGCCGCCAGTTTCGGTGCGCCCAGCTGGAAGGTGCCGCTGACCAGGTCAATCGCAAAGCCTTCGACCTTGGTCTGCCCGGACTTCCAGAACACCGCGGCAATCGAGAAGCGTGCGAGAAAGGCGATCAGGCTGTAGGGGATTTTTTCGAAAAGCACGATGGCCCGCTTTACCAGGCACGATGGGGATGTGTTCATGGCGATACCTTCGGTTCCAGGTGCAAATGAGTGATGACGTCGTGGCTGATCAGCAGGGTCAGGCAGTGGTGCAGGTCGAATTCGGCCGAGGCTTCGAGGGCGTGGGTCACGGCTATTTCCAGCGCTGCGCCGTGCTTGAGGCTGTCGATAAAGGCGACTGAGCCGCTGTCGATGGCGAACACCTTGACCGCCAGGCCCTGGCGCAACACCAGCGCGCCTTGGGCGTGCCAGGGGTTCAGGGTGGCCATGGCGTCCTCGGTCTGGTGCGCGGCCCACACTGCCACCACCGCATAGGCGGAATTCAGGGTGGCGAGGGACGGGTGCAATTGCAGGCGCAGTTGCCCCAGATCTGTCTGGCCTTGCAGCGCATGGAGAATGGCCGGCTGCTCCAGCGCAGGCGTATCCGCAGCGTGGTAGGCGCACACGCGCAGACGCTCAAGGCGTGCCACGTCAGCGAGGTACGGCACGCTGGCGGCGGGTTCGAACGCCTGGATGAACTCGGCCAGCGTGCTGCCGTATTCACTGATCAGCGGGCTGGCAGGGGGCGACGCTTGCACGTAGAGCCCGGCCATGGCGCGAAAGAACTCATCTCCCACCAGTTGCAAGGTCACCGGGTAGGCTGTCGCCAAGGCGTTGATCAACGCGCTGTGTACATTGTTGCGATACACCGCAAAGCGGCTGGCCGGGTCGGCGCCATTGCTGCTGAAGAGTCCGTCGGGGCAAGCCTGGTCGGGCGCCAGCAGGGCCCTGGCAAATGCGTCGTGAAGGCTCATGGGCGTACCTGCGACAAGTGCCGTTCGGCGTGCTCGGCTTCGGCCAAGAGCACGCTGAAGGCCGGTACCTGGTTGTCTCGCTCGATCAGCGTCGCCACCGGGCCGATGCGTGCCAGTACCTGTTCGTACAACTGCCACACGGCGTTGTCGATGGGCGCGCCGTGGTCATCAATCAGCAGGCGGTCGCCCAGGCTGTCAGTGTCTTCGGCAAAGCCGGCCAGATGAATCTCACCCACCGCGTGCAGCGGCAGGGCGTCGAGATAGGCCTGCGGGTCACGTTGATGGTTGATGCACGACACGTAGACGTTGTTCACGTCGAGCAGCAGGCCACAGCCGGTGCGCCGGATGACCTCGCTGATGAAGTCGGTCTCGTCCAGGGTGGAGCGCTCGAACTGCAGGTATGTCGACGGGTTCTCCAGCAGCATCGGCCGCTTGAGCGTGTCCTGGACCTGGTCGACGTGTGCGCACACCCGGTTCAGGGTGGCGGCATCGTAGGCCAGCGGCAGCAGGTCGTTGAGAAACACCGGGCCGTGGCTCGACCAGGCCAGGTGTTCGGAAAATGAGTGGGGTTGATAGCGCTCGATCAGGGCCGCCAAGCGTGCCAGGTGGTCCCGGTTGAGCGGGCTTTCACCGCCGATGGACAGGCCCACGCCGTGCAGCGACAGCGGGTACTGCGCGCGGATCAACCCCAGGTAGTGATGAAACGGGCCGCCGGCCACCATGTAGTTTTCGGCGTGTACTTCAAAAAAACCGAGGTCGGGCGAAGTCTCGAGCACGTGCGCGAAGTGCTCGGTCTTCAGCCCCAGCCCGGCCCGACAGGGGAGGCCGGGCGCCTGAGCCGGCGAGGGCGTTTGCAGGGATGAAAGCGTCATCATCAGTACTCAGGCTGACCAGGGTTTCAGGACTTGGCGGTGAAGGCAGCTTCCTGGCCGAAACCGGTCGGCGAGGTGGAGCTTGGGGTTTTGGCGCAGGTGCCGGCCGGTACCAGTTTCCAGGCGTTGGCCTGGTCTTTGACTTTCGAGGTGCCGGCGCAGGATGTGCCAGCGCCTGCGGCGCAATCGTTCTTGCCGGCTTCGGCGACACCGAAGCATTTCTGCATGTCGTCGGCGGCGTGGGCCGTGGTGCTCAGGGCGGACAGGCTCAAGGCAGAACCCAGGGCCAGGACGAGGGTAGCGGCGGACAGCGAGCGGGTAGTGGTGGTCATGTTGAATCTCCAGCAGTGGGTTGAGTTGGCGGGCTTGAGTGCCTGCTTGTACCACTAGAGATGTTGGGGGGAAATTCGTTACAAACCCAGCAAAAATAATTTCAGGCTTGGCAAAATTCAGGCACCACACAAAGCAAATGTGGGAGCGGGCTTGTCCACGAATGCGCTGTGTCAGCCATTAGATACTTGGCTGATCCAGCGTATTCGCGGGCAAGCCCGCTCCCACATTTTTGATCCGGTTGCTACCGCAACCTTCTCTTAACCGCCCAGGTACGCCTCACGCACCTTTGGATCGGTGAGCAGCTGCTCGCCGGTGCCTTGCATCACCACCCGGCCGTTCTCCAGCACGTAGGCACGGTCGGCGATTTTCAGCGCCTGGTTGGCATTCTGTTCCACCAGGAACACCGTCACACCGTCCTTGCGCAGCTGTTCGATGATGTCGAAGATCTGCTGGATGATGATCGGCGCCAGGCCCAGGGAAGGCTCGTCGAGCAGCAGCAGCTTGGGTTTGCTCATCAGCGCACGGCCGATGGCGAGCATTTGCTGCTCGCCGCCGGACATGGTGCCGCCGCGCTGGCTGAAGCGTTCCTTGAGCCGTGGAAACAGGTGCAGCACCTTGTCCATCTGCTCCTGGTAATCGCCCTTGTCGGTGAAGAACCCGCCCATGGCCAGGTTCTCCTCGACGGTCAGGCGCGAGAACACACGGCGGCCTTCCGGCACGACCGCAATGCTCTTGCGCATGATCTGCGACGACTGCTGGCCCACCAGCTCTTCACCCATGTAGCGGATGCTGCCGCTGTGGGCCTGCGGCGAACCGCACAGGGTCATCAGCAAGGTCGATTTGCCGGCGCCGTTGGCGCCGATCAGCGTGACGATTTCCCCTTGGCGCACCTCCACGTTGACGCTGTGCAGGGCCTGGATCTTGCCGTAGAAAGTGGAAACGTTTTCGAATTGCAGCATTTTACGCTTCCCCCAGATAGGCTTTGATCACTTCAGGATTGTCGCGGATCTGCTCCGGCGTCCCGTCGGCCAGCGGCGTGCCCTGGTTGATCACCACGATGTGGTCGGAGATGCTCATGACCAGTTTCATGTCGTGTTCGATCAACAGCACCGTGGCGTTGTTTTCCTCACGCAACACGCCGATCAGCGCCTTGAGGTCTTCGGTTTCCTTGGGGTTGAGGCCGGCCGCTGGTTCGTCGAGCATCAGGATCCGCGGGCGGGTCATCATGCAGCGGGCGATTTCCAGGCGACGTTGCTGACCGTAGGCGAGGGTGCCCGCCGGGCGGTTGGCGAACTCGGTCAGGTTGACCTTGTCCAGCCAATACTCGGCGTACTCCATGGCCTCGCGCTCGCTCTTGCGAAACGCCGGGGTCTTGAACAGGCCGGCGAAGAAGTTGGTGTTCAGGTGACGATGCTGGGCGATCAGCAGGTTCTCGACCGCCGTCATGTCCTTGAACAGCCGCACGTTCTGGAAGGTCCGCACCACGCCCTTGCGGGCGATCTCGTGACCGGCCAGGCCCTGGATCGGCTGGCCGTCCAGCAGGATGCTGCCGCCGCTCGGCTTGTAGAAACCGGTGAGGCAGTTGAACACCGTGGTCTTGCCGGCGCCGTTCGGGCCGATCAGCGCCACCACTTGTTTCTCTTTCACGGTCAGGGCCACGCCGTTGACCGCCAGCAAGCCGCCGAAGCGCATGCTCAAGTTTTCGACTTTCAGGATCTCGCGGCTCATTTGCGCAGCTCCATGTGTGGACGTTGCATGGGCAGCAGGCCTTGAGGTCGCCAGATCATCATCAGCACCATCATGGCGCCGAACATCAACATGCGGTATTCGCTGAACTCACGCATCATTTCCGGCAGCAGGATCATCACGATCGCCGCCAGAATCACGCCCAGTTGCGAGCCCATGCCACCCAGCACCACGATGGCGAGGATGATCGCCGACTCGATGAAGGTGAACGACTCCGGGGTCACCAGGCCTTGGCGCGCGGCAAAGAAGCTGCCGGCAAAACCGGCGAACGCGGCGCCCAGGGTGAACGCGGAAAGCTTGATGATGGTCGGGTTCAGGCCCAGGGCCCGGCAGGCGATTTCATCTTCGCGCAGCGCTTCCCACGCGCGACCGATCGGCATGCGCAGCAGGCGGTTGATCACGAACAGGGCGGCCAATGCCAGCAACAGCGCCACCAGGTACAGGAACACCACTTTGCTCACCGGGTTGTAGTCGATCCCGAAGTACTCGTGGAAGGTCTGCATGCCTTCGGCTGCGGTGCGGTCGAACGACAGCCCGAAGAACGTTGGCTTGGGGATGCTGCTGATGCCGTTGGGGCCGCCCGTGATATCGGTCAGGTTACGCAGGAACAGACGGATGATTTCACCGAAGCCCAGGGTCACGATGGCCAGGTAGTCACCGCGCAGGCGCAGGACCGGGAAGCCCAGCAGGAAGCCGAACGTAGCCGCGGCCATACCCGCCAGGGGCAGGCAGATCCAGAAACTCCACCCCAGGTAATGCGAGAGCAGCGCGTAGGTGTAGGCACCCACGGCGTAGAAGCCCACATAACCCAGGTCGAGCAGGCCGGCGAGGCCCACCACGATGTTCAGGCCCAGGCCCAGCAACACGTAGATCAGGATCAGGGTCGCGATGTCGACCGCACCGCGCGAGCCGAAGAACGGCCAGATCAGCGCAGCGATGATCAAGGCAATGATGATGTAGCGCTGGGTGCGCGGCAGGGTCAGGAATTGACTGACCTTGGGCGAAACCAGTGGGCCACGGTCGCGCTTGAACAGGGCGCCGACCTGCTGGGTGAACAGCACGCGCAGGAACATCAGCACCGAGCACAGGGCAATGATGGTCAGGGTCACGGGGCCGGTGCCATGCACTTCGAGGTTGATGCCGACAATGCTCAGCTTGAGGCCGAGTACCGGGAAGGCCACGGCCCACACCAGCAAGGCGCTGAAAAACGCCGATTTAAGATATCTGCTCATACTTTCTCAACCTCCGGACGGCCCAGGATGCCGGTCGGACGGAACAACAGCACCAGAACCAACAGGCCGAACGCCACGACGTCCTTGTACTGGTCGCCGAAGATATCGGCGCCAAAGGCCTCGGCCACACCCAGCACCAGCCCGCCGAGCATGGCGCCCGGAATGCTGCCGATGCCGCCCAATACCGCCGCGGTAAAGGCCTTGAGGCCTACCAGGAAACCGGCGTTGGGGTTGATCACGCCGTACTGCATGCTCAGCAGCACGGCAGCCACTGCCGCGAGTGCGGCACCGATGACGAAGGTCAGGGCGATGATGTTGTTGGTGTTGATGCCCAGCAGGTTGGCCATCTTGATGTCTTCGGCGCAGGCCCGGCAGGCGCGCCCCAGACGGGAGCGGGAGATGAACAGGGTCAGGCCCAGCATGGCCACCAGGGTGACGACGAAGACCAGGATCTGCATGTAGGAAATCAGGACTTCTTCCGCGCCACCCGGACCGAAGGAGATGCTCCCCGGGATCAGGTTGGGGATGGATTTATCCTTGGAGTCCTGGGACAGCAATACGGTGTTCTGCAGGAAAATCGACATGCCGATAGCGGAAATCAGCGGGATCAGACGGTTGCTGCCACGCAAGGGACGGTAGGCAACCCGCTCGATACTGTAGCCATAGGCACTGGTCACGACGATCGACGCGATGAACGCGGCGGTCATCAACAGCGGCAGTGAGTGGATACCCATCATGGCCAGCCCGGCAAGGGCGATGAAGGCCACGTAGGAACCAATCATGTACACCTCGCCATGGGCGAAGTTGATCATTCCAATGATGCCGTAAACCATTGTGTAGCCAATGGCTATCAAGGCATAGGTGCTGCCAATGGTCAGGCCATTAACCAGCTGTTGGAAAAAATGATAGATCTCAGGCATTACAGCGCTCCTAAAAACCCGATACGCATTTCACTGGTGGAGTCATGTTCCGGCCCTGTGCTGTGTTCTATGAGCACATTTGCACAAAGCGTTTGCCAGCGAACCGCTGGTGACGGTTTTAAGATTTTCAGGTGAGCCAGCGCCCGGATCGCGGGTGACAGGCCCATAAACCTCGTAAAACAAAGCCCACTGCTCTCACAGTGGGCTTGTTGACCAGTAACGCCTGGCTTACTGAGGGGAAACTTCGGTTTTTGGTTTGCCGAAGTGCCATTCGTAGACCACGAACTTGAAGTCCTTCAGGTCGCCCTTGGCGTCGAAGCTCAGCTCGCCGGTAGGTGTCTTGAAGGTACCCGCGTGGATGGCGGCTGCCACTTTGGCGGTGTCTTCGCTCTTCGCAGCGGCAATACCGCCGGCGATCACTTCAACGGCCGAGTAGGCCGGGAATACGAATGGACCGGTTGGGTCCTGTTTGTTCTTGGCGAACTCTTCAACAATGGCCTTGTTGGCCGGATCGGTGTCGAAGGATTTCGGCAGGGTCACCAGCAGGCCTTCCGAAGCGCCTTGGGCGATCTGCGAGATGGAGTCGTTGCCGACGCCTTCTGGGCCCATGAACTTGGCGTTCAGGCCTTTTTCCTTGGCTTGGCGCAGGATCAGGCCCAGCTCTGGGTGGTAGCCGCCGTAGTAGACGAAGTCGACGTTGGCTTGCTTGAGCTTCTGGATGATCGAGGAGAAGTCTTTGTCACCGGCGTTCAGGCCTTCGAAGACAGCAACCTTGGTGCCTTTCTTCTCGAGAGTCTGCTTGACGGCGGTGGCGATGCCTTCACCGTATTGCTGTTTGTCGTGCAGGACAGCCACGATTTTCGGCTTCACGTGATCGGCGATGTAGTTACCGGCTGCAGGGCCCTGGGCGCTGTCCAGGCCGATGGTGCGGAAGATCAGGTTGTAGCCACGGGCGGTGATTTCCGGGCTGGTGGCCGCCGGGGTAATCATGATCACGCCTTCGTCTTCATAAATATCGGACGCTGGCTGAGTGGAGCTGGAGCAGAGGTGACCGACTACGAACTTGACGCCGTCGTTGACCACTTTGTTGGCGACGGCAACGGCTTGTTTAGGATCGCAAGCGTCATCGTATTCCTTGGCTTCGAGCAACTTGCCGTCGACGCCGCCCTTGGCGTTGATGTCGGCGATGGCTTGCTTGGCACCCATGAATTGCATGTCACCGTATTGCGTCACAGGACCGGTTTTAGGGCCGGCGATACCAATCTTGATGGTGTCAGCTGCGAACGAATGGCCGGCAACCCCAGCCAGGACCATAGCGGCAAACAGTTTGGAAATCTGCTTAGTAGCCTTATTCATAGTGCTCCACTCTTACTGTTGTATTTTTTATAGTTCTAGCGGCCTTGTGAGCTGTAGAACCGGATCAGATATCTCGGATATCCCCCCGGCAGTGCCCTGGCAACTGTACCGGTACAGTGTAGAGCGCCGGTTGATCGCTTGAAAAGCTGGCTGCTGGGGGCAAAACCCGGGTATGTCGCTTAAATGAAAGAAAAAGACAGAATTGCGGCGGGGTGATGCCAGAGTCTCGGGCAATCCTTGGCTTTCCTGACACTTTCAATCGATGCCTCATTTGCAACTGGGTTTTTCTGCCTGACCTGCGACGTTATGATTGCGCCGATTTTTTATTCAGGTGAATTCCCATGACGCAAGAACCTAGCACCCTCTATGCCAAGCTGCTCGGTGAAACCGCCGAAATTTCCTGGAAGGAGCTTGAACCGTTCTTTGCCAAGGGTGCCCTATTGTGGGTCGACGCCGGCCTGGATTTGATCGAGGCCGCCGAGGGCATGGCCGAGGATAACCGTGACAAAGTCGCTGCCTGGCTGGCCTCGGGCAGCTTGGGCGAAGTGTCTGCTACGCGGGCATTGGACCTGGTGGAGCGCGATCCAGGCTTGTGGGCGGTGGTGGTTTCGCCTTGGATACTGATCCAGGAAAGGGCATCGCAGGAAATGAATGCTCTAAAATAGTGCGTGATTTTTCCGAGTTTAAGTGTGTAGGCGGGTAACTGCATTTGCGGTGATGGCACCTTGCCGTAGAGAAAGGTCACAGGCTGAGGTTACGTGCGCGTCATGGGAACAGTTTTGGTAGCGGCGGAGTGCGGGGGGAATTGTTTCTGGGTGTGAGTTTTGAGTACATATCCGTTGCTGCAGTAACGGCGGCTTATGGTTCCGCTCTTACAGCGGGTCACTTTTTTACAAACGTCTAAAAAAGTAACCGAAAAACGCTTTGCCCCACCACTCGGTGCCTCGCCTAGGCTCGGCATGCCCCCACTCCGGCACGGTTCCACGGCTCAACCGGCGTCCTGCCGGTTTACCCGTTCCACCGTGCCTACTTGCGGCCATCGTGGTTAACGGGGCCCGCAGATCAAAATCAAGAGCAGATCAAGATCAAAAGCACGCAGCCTCGCCGGCGCTCGATAGCTGCTACGAGCGGGGTGGCGCTGCTTTTCTGTGGGAGCTGGCTTGCCTGCGATGTAGACACCTCGGTCTTCCAGATACACCGAGGCGATGCTATCGCAGGCAAGCCAGCTCCCACATTTGACCGTGCCAGCTTTAGCTTTAGCTTTTGATTTTGCTCTTTAACACTCAAGCCGGCCGGTAGGCCGCTATGCTCTTGCTTTTGATCTTGATCTTAGGCGCCCCGTTAAACCACACTGGCCGAACGCAGGCTTTGGAGCGTGGGTAACCCGGCAGGACGCTGGGTTAGCCGCCCTGGGCCAAGGATGGCCCATGACGGCGGCCCACGGTCTAAAGCCGGAGTGAGGGCACACCGAGCCTAAGCGAGGTGCCAAGTGGTGGGGCAAGAGCGTTTTGCTTACTTTTGCGCTGTTCAAAAGTGAGCCGCTGTAAGAGCGGAACCAATATCAGCCCCAACCCAAATAACGGATATACACCCCACCTCAGCAACAACAAAGCCTACGCCGTCTTGCCGGTGTGGTTATTCAGCGAAATAACCTTGGTCTTGCCGATGCGGTGACGGTAGATCTCACGCAGATACTTGATTGCCTTCTTCACGCAATCGCGCGACAGGCGAATGTCATTGATCGACACAAACTTGTCTTTGTCGTTGATCAACTCGCGGTACTTCTTCTCATACATCGGCTTGATCGCGTACCAGTTGGTATCGAGGATCTTCGCCGGGTTTTCGAACTCGTTGAGCAACTCGTCGATACGGTCTTCGTCGAATTCCTCGTGGATGATGAAGTCCAGGATCGAGTTGTCCAGTGTGTCGTCGAAACGGTACGGGTTGCGCGCAAAGCAGCGTTTGATAAAGGCCACGATCAGCGTGAGGAAGTCATCCGACAGGCACGGGCTTTTCGCGATCAGGGTGGTCAGCGACAGGTTCGCCGATGCACCGATCACCAGGGCGTAGCGCTTGAGCGTGGTGTTGGGGAACAGGCTGTTGAGGTGAGTCTTGAGCCGGTTCAGGTCCATGTAGGACAGTTTGTAGTCCTTGGGCAGGGACACGATCGAGACCACCGACGAGCAGTTCTTGAAAAAGTGCAGGTCATGCAGCGCGGCCGCGTCGTAGCCGGAGTTCTTGTACTGCTCCAGGGACGCTTTGTAGCGCTTGGACTCGATCGGCAGCAGGCTGATGCCTTCGATGGCCTGGGTGACCTTGTTAAAATGCGGCAGGTCGATGGAGCGGAAGAACAGGTCGTCGATGTTCAGGCGCTGGGGCTCTTTTTCGAACACCTTGAATTTGTCGTTGGTCGGCGCCGGGGTTTCCGGGACCACGGACTCTGCGTAGGCAATTGCCACCGGGCCGGCCAGGCTCATGAACAGGTCGTTGGCATCCAGGCGAATGGTTTCGCCGATGTCGATGCCGGCGCGACGGAAGTAGTTCTGGTCGTAGTCAGTGGTGACCGCCTGGGCCGTCAGAATGTTGAAGATCTGCTGCGAGATGTATTGGTTGGCGTGTTTTTCCATGGCATTGACGTCAATGTTCTGGATATTGCCGTCATCGCTTTCTTCGGCGTAACGCATGATGTCGTTGGAGATCAGCATCATTGCGTTCCAGGGGCGGATGCGGCCCTTCACGCTGGCTTCGCTGCTGTCTTCATTGGCGAAGTTGTATGAGAAATCCCATTCTTCCGACAGGTATTTGCACAGCAGGCGCCCGGCGTTGATGTGCAGGGCTTCGGACATTTCGCTGCGGTGATCGGAAATATTCGGCAGTACGCAGATGCCGCTGGTGAAGATCGGCTCGAACACAAAAGCGTGGCCACTCTTGCTGTCGTGCTCGTCGGCGGGCTTGGTGTCGAACGTCTTGTTCATGTACGAGTGCTGCTGGGCCAGGCCGAATTCAGAGGCCATGCCCGAACCCGTGCCGCCGCCGGCGCTGAAGATCGAGAAGTACAGGCGCGACTGGTTGGCCTTGATGCCACAGGAATCGATCAGGTACGAGTGGATCATCTTCCAGTCGGGGCTGGAAAAGCGCTGGGTATCCTTGTTGAGGATGATCTTGGCCAGGTACTGGCCGAGGATCGGCGCGTTACCGGCGCCACCGGCATGGACTTCCGACAGGTCCATGATTTTCATCTTGCTGTAGTCGCGCAGAAAGCCGCTTTTTTCGCCTTTGCGCGAGAAGCGGATGCGCCCGGCGATGTCCTTGTCCAGATCGCCCAGCATCACCAGCGGCTCGACCAGGAACACCGGCTTGCTGGCCTTGCCGCTGCCCAGGCGCAGGTTGTTGCGGATCCACTGGGCCGGGCTGTAGCCCTTGTCCAGCGTCTTGTCTTCGGTACTGAATTCGTTGAGGTAGAACTTGCGGGCGTTGTACACCAACTCCGCCACGTCGAGCGCGATGTTCGAACCGCAACGGCCCAGGCCGATCAGGCACACCGAGGGGAATTCCTGCTCGCTGCGCTGTTCGCCGTCGCCTTCCAGGTGGGGCGGGCGTGGGAACACCATATCGCGCAGGCCGTCGAGGTTATCGAGGATGCGGTCGGTATTGGTCTCGGTGAAGTACAGGTATTGCTGAGTGGCCAGCGGGCGCGCGGTGCTCAATGACTTTGAACCTGAGGGCTTGTCCGCAGGAGCTGGGAGCAACACGTCGGATACCACGGTGGCAGAGTTATTTTTAGAAGTCATTGTGCGCCAAGTGCCTGGGCGGATGGCTGGAAAGAATCAAAGGGCCATCACGGAATGGGAGTTCGCGACTTTACAGTGCGTCCTTGTCCGGAACGATCGGGTTTGACTCTGTATGCTCAGGCAAAACCTGGCCGGACTCTGATGAATCGGCCGTTTGTCGGCGTTCTTTAGGCAAATGATGGCGAAATGCCAAAGTTTAGGCGTCAGCGAATTGGCCTGACGATGGAAGTCGACCCTGGGCGCCCGGTGGAAGGCTCTTTCGCTGACGGTTTTTCCTGGGTGCCTGCCACGCTGTAAGGGTAGAGCGGGTTACGGATGTCGATGCCCTGGATCACGCCGATGATGTCGCTGGCAGGCACCGCCGGGCTCAACAGGTAGCCCTGGACGAAATCACAGCCATGCTTGAGCAACAGCTCGAACTGGGCCTGGGTTTCCACACCTTCGGTCACCACCTGCAGGTGCAGGGTGTGGGCCATGCCGACAATCGCCTGGACGATCTCGATATCGGCGGTGGACTTGGGAATGTCCTGGATGAACGAGCGGTCGATCTTCAAGGTGTTGAGCGGCAGGCGCTTGAGGTAGGCAAGCGATGAGTAGCCGGTGCCGAAGTCGTCGATGGCCAGCGACACCCCCAGCGCGCGGATCTGCCGCAGCAGTGCCAGGGTGCTGCTGATGTTGCCCATCAACGCGTTTTCGGTGACTTCCAGTTCCAGGCGATTGGCGGCGATGCCGCTGAAACGCAGCGCGTCTTCGATCTCGTCCGCCAGTTCGTCGCGGGCCAGGTTCAACGCGGAACAGTTCACGGACATGGTCAGCTCGGTGTATCCCCTGTCGGACAACAGGCTCAGGTCATGACAGGCCTGGCGCAGTACCCAGTGGTCCAATTCGGCAATCAGCCCGTTGTTCTCGGCGATGCCGATAAACCGATCCGGGGCCAGCAAGCCGTGCTGCGGGTGTTGCCAGCGTACCAGGGCCTCGAGGCGCGTGACTTTGCCCAGCTTCATGTCGAAGATCGGTTGGTAGAACAACACCAATTGGTTGCGGGTGCGCAGGGCGCCGCGCAGTTCTTCCTCCAGTTGCAATTCGAGGAAGGCGCGGGTTTTCAGGTTGGAGCTGAAGAAGTTCAGGCTGTTACGCCCGGTGTCCTTGGACTGGTACAGCGCCAGGTCTGCGGTCTTCAGCAACTCTTCGCAGGTCAGGCCGTCATCGGGAAACAGGCTGATGCCGATGCTGGTGGTCATCACCATGCGCCGGCCGGCCAGTTCGATGGGTTCTTTCATCTTCTGCATGATGCGCTGGGCCAGGTGCCGTGCCTCGTCGCGGTTGTGGATGCTGATGAGGATGCAGAACTCATCGCCGCCAAAACGCGCGACCACGTCGGCGTGGCTGCGCACCGAGCCCTTGATGTGCCCGGCGAGCACCGTGAGCAGCTGGTCGCCGGCGTCATGCCCGAGGCTGTCATTGATGCGCTTGAAATGGTCGATATCGAGGAAGATCACCGCCATCATCCCCTGGGAAGCGGTTTTTTCCGCGAGTTTCTCCGCAAAAATCTGGTTGAAGCCACGGCGATTCAGCAGGCTGGTGAGTGCATCGTAGTGGGCCACTTGCTGCAGCGAGGCGCGGGCCTGGTCGAGTTCGCTGAGCAGCGCGTTGACCCGGCGCAGGTCACGTTCCTTGTGCTGCAGCTTCTTGTCGGCGAGGGCGGCGCTGATGCTGCTGCCGATTACCAGCAGGGTGATCACGGCCACCGACAAACCGAGCTGGATCGGGTTGTTGTCCAGCGGCAGGGACAGGTCCGCCCCGGCAGGCACCATCAAGCGCAGGGCGGCCATGCCGGTAAAGTGCATGCTGATGATCCCGGCGCCCAGCACCAGGCTGGCGGCATATTTGAGCAATTGGTGAAACACGCCGGCGCCGTTGCGCAGGTAGCTCGACAGCAACAGCGCGGCGAAGCTGGCGCCGATGGCAATCGCGATCGAGGCCAGGAACAACCCCGACTCGAAATACGCCTGGGCCTGGGAGCGCATGGCTGACATGCCCACGTAGTGCATCAGCGCGATACCCAGGCCCATCCACACCGATGCCAGCAGGTACTGATGCAGGCGCAGATGGGCATGACTGAGGGTCTGCATGGCGAACAACGAGGCAACCAGGGCGATCAGCAGCGAGGCGAACGTCATGATCAATTCGTAATGGATGGCGATGGGCGCCTGGAAGGCCAGCATGCTGATGAAGTGGGTCGACCAGATCCCGCCGGCCAGGCAACCGGCGCCGAGCCAGCGCCAATGGCGCCTTGCGGTGGGGTCCTCGACATGGCCGACACGCTCAGCCATGTCCAGCGTGCCGAACCCGGCCGCACAAGCGACCAGATAGGCCAGCAGCACCAGAAACGGGTTATGACTGCAATTGAGTAATAAGTGCCCGCTTTCTGGGAGGTCGGTAAAAAAATGCAGACCCAGCCATTCCATAGCATGTCCCGTCATAGAGTCACGTCACTGCCTGAGGCGATGACCTATGAGGTCGAGTATAGAAGCCTCGCGGGATTCGTCAGCGCTAATGGCACTTTGCTCTCAACCATTTTGGCATGCTCTCCATAGCGTTTAATGCTAAGCGCTGATGGGCAGGTCCAGCTCGAACGGGGCTGGCAGCGGTGCCAGGCCGAACGCGGCGCGGGCGGCGTCGCAATCGACGTTCTGCACGCCCTGGCTCCAGGAGGAGTCGAACTCGCGGCACACACTCGAGCGCTGTGCATAAATTGAGCAGCTGGTGCCTTTGCCCACTTCTCCTTCCAGGCTGCAGCAGCGCGCGGGCTTCTGGTCGGTACCGATCATCGCCACGCGGGTGGGGTTGATCTGCACCACCAGCTCATCGGGTACGGTGCCCCCCGATGAGGCGCACTCTCCCCAAAAGAAAGACACACGGAAGTGTGAACAGCAGGCACCGCAATTCAGACACGGACTGGCTTCGGACATGGGCGTCTTCGATAAAAGAGAGTAAGGGGGATGCTACGGAAGGCTCGCCATTCTATCCGTGCCAAGGCCGTTGGGAAGGGGGGTAATCACTTATATTTTTGTAGGCCAAGTCCCGTGGCGCCGGGTGAAATCATGCCCTATCAGCTTTACGAATCATTACAGACAAGCCTTGCCCGTCTGACTATGTTGCAGGTACCGGGCAGGATGCATCGGGCATCGCAGCTCTCATAACAATAAAAGAGACGGACCCATGCAGAACTCGACCCAAGCGGCGAATGCCTGGCGCATTCTGTTCCTGCTGTTCCTGGCCAACCTGTTCAATTTCTTCGACCGTACCATTCCGGCGATCATCATCGAGCCGATCCGTATGGAATGGCACCTGAGCGACTTCCAGCTCGGCATCATCGGCACCGCCTTCACCATCGTCTACGCCATTGCCGGCCTGCCGCTCGGGCGACTCGCCGACACCGGCTCGCGCAGCAAACTGATGGGCTGGGGCCTGTTCGCCTGGAGCGGGCTGACGGCGGTCAACGGCATGGTTGGCAGCTTCTGGACGTTCCTGCTGGTGCGCATGGGCATTGGTATCGGCGAAGCCAGCTATGCGCCAGCGGCCAACTCGTTGATTGGCGACCTGTTCCCGGCACACCGCCGCGCGCGGGCCATGGGGATTTTCATGCTCGGCCTGCCGTTGGGGCTGTTGCTGGCGTTCTTCACCATTGGCGCGATGGTCAAGGCGTTCGACAGCTGGCGCGCGCCGTTCTTTATTGCCGCCGTGCCGGGTCTGATCCTTGCGGTGTTCATGTTCTATATCAAGGAGCCCAAGCGCGGCGCGGCCGAAACCGTGCAGGTCTCCCAGGAGCGCGTCGACCGCCCGATTCGCCGCGTGCTGGCGGTACCGACTTTCCTCTGGCTGGTGCTGGCCGGGCTGTGCTTCAACTTCGCCACCTATGCCTGCAACTCGTTTCTGGTGCCGATGCTGCAACGCTATTTCCTGATGCCGTTGCAGGAGGCGGCGGTCGCCACCGGGGTGATCGTCGGTATCACCGGTTTGATCGGCCTGACCCTGGGTGGCTGGATTGCCGACAAGATTCATCAGCGCGTCGCCAATGGCCGTCTGTTGTTTGCCGCGTTCAGCCTGATCATCTCCACCGTCACCACTGCCTGGGCCTTGCACGCGGGGCGGATCGAGATCGGCGTGTTCGTGGCGCTGTTCAGTGTCGGCTGGTTGTTTGCCTATAACTTCTACACCTGCGTGTACACGGCGATCCAGGACGTGGTCGAGCCGCGCCTGCGGGCGACGGCGATGGCGTTGTTCTTTGCCGGGCTGTACCTGCTGGGCGGTGGCATGGGGCCAATTGTGGTGGGCGGTCTGTCCGATCACTTTGCCCATTCGGCGATGTATGCCGATGGGGCTGCGCAGATGACCGAAGCGTATAAAGCCGTGGGCTTGCATGACGCCATGTACTTGATCCCGGTGGCGCTGTTCCTGACCATGCTGTTTCTGTTCCAGGCCTCGCGCAGTTTTGTGCGTGATGCCCAGCGGATGAAGGATGGGTTGGGGGCGGTGGAGGTGCCGGCTTCGGCGGCGACGGCTTGAGACCGAGGTGACCCCTTCGCGAGCAAGCCCGCACACAGTTGAAATGCATTCCAACTGTGTGCGGGCTTGCTCGCGAAGAGGCAATTACAGGCTCCGATT
>NZ_JASCPP010000082.1:0-32407 GCF_029959745.1 Pseudomonas sp. PS01298
AGCCCGCTCCCACATTAGATCGGGTTCACATGGTTGCAATTGTGAACCCATTCCAAATGTGGGAGCGGGCTTGCTCGCGAAGGCAGTCTGGCAGACACCCCATTACCCAAGGTAATCGAGAACCCCATGCCCCAACCGCGTCCTTACAAAGTTGCACTCAACGGCTACGGCCGCATTGGTCGTTGCGTCTTGCGTGCTCTGTTCGAGCGAGGGGCGGCGGCCGGGTTTGAGATTGTTGCTATCAACGATTTGGCCGACATGGCCAGCATCGAATACCTGACACGCTTTGACTCCACTCACGGCCGCTTCCCCGGCGAAGTGCGTGTGGAAGGCGATTGTCTGCATATCAATGGCGACTGCGTAAAAGTATTACGCAGTGCCACCCCCGAGGGCATCGACTGGGCGGCGCTGGGCGTCGACCTGGTGTTGGAATGCTCCGGTGCCTACCACACCCGTGCCGATGGCCAGCGTTTCCTCGACGCCGGCGCACCGCGTGTGCTGTTTTCCCAGCCGATGGCCAGCGAGGCGGATGTCGACGCCACCATCGTCTACGGTATCAACCAGGATTGCCTGACCGGCAACGAGCTGCTGGTCTCCAACGCGTCCTGCACCACCAATTGCAGCGTGCCGCTGTTGCGCCTGCTGGATCAGGCGATTGGCCTGGATTACGTGTCGATCACCACGATTCACTCGGCGATGAACGACCAGCCGGTGATCGATGCCTATCACCACGAAGACCTGCGTCGCACGCGCTCGGCGTTCCAGTCAGTGATTCCGGTGTCCACCGGCCTGGCTCGCGGTATCGAGCGACTGTTGCCGGAACTTGCCGGGCGAATTCAGGCCAAAGCCGTACGGGTGCCGACGGTGAACGTGTCCTGCCTGGACATCACCATGCAAACCGTCAGCGATACCGACGCGACGGAGGTCAACCGGATCCTGCGCGACGCCGCCACCAGCGGCCCGCTCAAAGGCCTGCTGGCCTACACCGAGTTGCCCCACGCCAGTTGTGATTTCAACCATGACCCGCATTCGGCCATTGTCGATGCCAGCCAGACCCGCGTTTCCGGCCCGAGGCTGGTAAACATCCTGGCCTGGTTCGACAACGAATGGGGCTTTGCCAACCGAATGCTGGATGTTGCGGAACATTATCTGCACATCGCCTCTAAACAACCTCAACAGTAATTCAGGAACTGCGACCCATGACCGTGTTGAAGATGACCGACCTCGATCTGCAAGGTAAGCGCGTACTGATTCGCGAAGACCTCAACGTCCCAGTCAAGGACGGTGTTGTCACCAGCGATGCGCGAATCCTGGCCTCGCTGCCGACCATCAAGCTGGCCCTGGAAAAAGGCGCGGCCGTGATGGTCTGCTCGCACCTGGGTCGTCCGACCGAGGGTGAGTTCTCCGCCGAGAACAGCCTCAAGCCGGTAGCCGACTACCTGAGCAAGGCCCTGGGTCGCGACGTGCCACTGGTCGCTGATTACCTGGGTGGCGTCGACGTGAAGGCCGGCGACATCGTGCTGTTCGAAAACGTGCGCTTCAACAAAGGCGAGAAAAAGAACAGCGACGAACTGGCCCAGCAATACGCTGCGCTGTGCGACGTGTTCGTGATGGACGCCTTCGGCACCGCCCACCGCGCCGAAGGTTCGACCCACGGCGTGGCCAAGTTCGCCAAGGTCGCCGCTGCAGGTCCACTGCTGGCCGCTGAACTGGATGCATTGGGCAAGGCCCTGGGCGCGCCGGCACAGCCAATGGCCGCCATCGTGGCCGGCTCCAAGGTCTCGACCAAGCTGGACGTGCTCAACAGCCTCAGCCAGATCTGCAACCAGTTGATCGTCGGCGGCGGCATTGCCAACACTTTCCTGGCCGCCGCCGGCCATCCGGTAGGCAAGTCGCTGTACGAGCCGGACCTGCTCGACACCGCCCGCGCCATCGCCGCCAAAGTCAGCGTGCCATTGCCGGTCGACGTGGTCGTGGCCAAGGAATTCGCTGAAAGCGCCGAAGCTACCGTCAAGCTGATTGCTGATGTGGCTGTCGACGACATGATCCTGGATATCGGCCCACAAACCGCGGCCAACTTCGCTGAACTGCTGAAAGCCTCGCAGACCATCCTGTGGAATGGCCCGGTTGGTGTGTTCGAGTTCGACCAGTTCGGCAACGGTACCAAAGTGCTGGCCAAGGCCATTGCCGAAAGCTCGGCGTTCTCCATTGCCGGTGGTGGCGACACCCTGGCCGCTATCGATAAATATGGCGTTGCTGACCAGATCTCCTACATTTCTACCGGTGGCGGCGCGTTCCTCGAGTTCGTCGAAGGCAAAGTCCTGCCGGCCGTTGAAGTGCTGGAAACCCGAGCCAAAGGCTGAGGCTCGTGATCCGGAAAAGGAGTATTCCCATGATCAAGCCGTTGGCATTGATGATCGCGGCGGGCCTGTTGGCCGGCTGCGGCAGCACGCCAAGCAGTGTGCCGGAGGCCGATAAGCCCACCCCGGCGCAGAAAAAGAGCTGTTATCAGGCGGACTGGCAGGCCGAGACCATGCCGGTGATCAACAAGCGCATCGGCAACGAGCGGCTGGAGAAATACGACGCCGCGCCCAACGGTCAGGAACAGGGTTGCCCTTGACGGGTCAGATCAACTAACCGACAGCAATGACGGCGCTTTGGGCCGTCGTTCGAGGATTGGCAATGAAAGGCGTTTTCGCCCTGGCAGCCCTGGCCCTTCTGGCCGGTTGCAGCAGCATGAACATGTTCAACAAGGCAGAGCCTGCCGATAAATGGACCACTTGGATTTGCGACAGCAAGGCCGAAGTGAACTGGCGCTTTGCCAACCAGGCCCGCAACGAGGTGGATGTTCGCCTCGGTGGTTCGGACCAGGTTTATCGCCTTAAACAGGACGTTGCCGCCTCGGGCGTGCTTTATAGCAACGACCAGTTGGCGTTCCACACAAAAGGTGAGGAAGGCCTGGTTTACTGGGTCGCCACAGATGATTTGATCGGGCGCGGCTGCAAGGCCCAATAGTGAGATCACTGAAGATCAAATGTGGGAGCGGGCTTGCCCGCGAAAGCGGTGGTCAGTTGGCGAATTCGGTGACGGGTACACCGCCTTCGCAGGCAAGACAGTTCCCACATGCGTTCGGTTTCCGATTGGAATTTGAGTCCAGCTCATCAGCAATAACGATTCAGCCGGTCAGATGCACTCACCCTGACCTGCAATAACTTGAATAGCAGCCGCCGCTACGGCAGGCTTGCACGATTAACGACCCTCGACCGGGAGAGACAACACAATGGCACTTATCAGCATGCGTCAAATGCTGGACCACGCAGCCGAGTTCGGCTACGGCGTCCCAGCCTTTAACATCAACAACCTTGAGCAGATGCGCGCCATCATGGAAGCCGCTGACAAGACAGACTCCCCGGTGATCGTCCAGGCTTCGGCCGGTGCGCGCAAATACGCCGGTGCCCCGTTCCTGCGTCACCTGATCCTCGCCGCGATCGAAGAATTCCCGCATATCCCGGTGTGCATGCACCAGGACCACGGCACCAGCCCGGACGTGTGCCAGCGTTCCATCCAGCTGGGCTTCAGCTCGGTGATGATGGACGGCTCCCTCGGTGAAGACGGCAAGACCCCGACCGACTACGAATACAACGTACGCGTCACCCAACAAACCGTGGCCATGGCTCACGCCTGCGGCGTTTCGGTTGAAGGCGAGCTGGGCTGCCTGGGTTCCCTGGAAACCGGCATGGCCGGTGAAGAAGACGGCATCGGCGCCGAAGGCGTGCTGGATCACAGCCAGATGCTGACTGATCCGGAAGAAGCCGCCGACTTCGTCAAGAAGACTCAGGTTGATGCCCTGGCCATCGCCATCGGTACCAGCCACGGCGCCTACAAGTTCACCAAGCCGCCTACCGGCGACGTGCTGGCCATCGACCGCATCAAGGAAATCCACAAGCGCATCCCTAACACCCACCTGGTGATGCACGGCTCTTCCTCGGTTCCGCAAGAGTGGCTGGCGATCATCAACCAGTACGGCGGTGACATCAAAGAAACCTACGGCGTACCGGTTGAAGAAATCGTCGAAGGCATCAAGTACGGCGTGCGCAAGGTCAACATCGACACCGACCTGCGCCTGGCCTCCACCGGTGCGATGCGTCGCCTGATGGCCACCAACCCGAGCGAATTTGACCCACGCAAATTCTTCGGCGCTACCGTGACTGCGATGCGTGATGTGTGTATTGCTCGCTACGAAGCGTTCGGCACCGCCGGTAACGCTTCGAAGATCAAGCCGATCTCGTTGGAAGCGATGTACCAGCGTTACCTCAAGGGTGAGTTGAACGCCAAGGTGAACTAAGCCTCAAGCGTTAATAAAAAACCCGCAGAAATGCGGGTTTTTTTATGCGCGACGCTCAATGTGCGGGCGCCCGGCTTGCCGGCGATGAAGGTCTGAAGCCTGAGGACGACCCTGCGCACGCCATCGCCGGCAAGCCGGGCCACTACGGGCACGTGCTGAAAGGTCTTGAGATGAGACGCTGCTCAGTCGTGATCAATGTCCAACTTCGCAAACGTCACCCGCGCGCCTTCCTTGCTGTTGCCACTGTTGTCCTGCACATACGCGCCGGCCTTGAAGTACAGCGGCTTGGCACCCCACGCCGCGCCGATGCGCTCGTTCCACTCACCGTCGGCGGCATACACACTCAGCAGCCCGGCCTTGTTCAGGTTGATGACGTAGGTGAAGGTTTTCTCCAGCGGCACATTGGAGGCGACGATGATCACCCGGCCTTCGTCCTCGTCCGGGCGCATGCGCACTTTGGCGACGATGTTGCCGGTCTGGGTTTTTTCCTTGAATTGATATTCCAGCTTGATCAGCGGTTTCTGGCTGTCATAGGCGTGAATCTGGCCGATGACGATCTTGCCGCTGGAGGGCACCTGGTTGACGGCCAGGGTGGCGCGCAGGAAATTGTCGGCGTCGGGGTAGGTCCAGTTGCGCAAGCGGCCGTCGGCGTAGGTTTCGCGCAGTTCGCTGCGCGGGTAGACGGCGTTTTCGGTGCGGGTACCGGTGACGGGGGTCCAGAATTGCACATTGCTGCCTTCGGCCTGGAAATATTGGTCCTTGAAGCCGCTAAGCAGTTTCGGGGTGTCGATGGTCGCGGGGGGCGAGCCAACGGGAATGCTCAGGTTCCAGGTAGAGAGGTCGATCATGGCGTAGGCCTTTTTACAGAGGGGTGTAGGCTATGGCCCTTAGGCCAGACAGGTTCTTTATAGGCCGTAGTCCTCCGCTTGTTAATTAATCGCTGGCAAATTATTGGCGCCAGAGGAATGCCAAAAAGCCATGTTTCCCATGAACCGTGGGCTGCAGGCACTGACCGTTAGTCGGCTTCCTGAGCTTTGGCGCAATGATGGCACTGAGGTTACTTCTGATTTTTCGGAACCGGGGCTAGAGTGAGGCCTCAGTGTTTGTCCGGGTTTTCTCCCAGAAGTGACCGGAGTGGGCTCCCAAGGAAGAGATGTAGCATGGAATGCGCTCCACACCACGGCGATAGCAGTTCGGTTCTTTTGGTGGTCGATGACTACCCGGAAAACCTGATCAGCATGCGCGCACTTTTGCAGCGGGAAGACTGGCAGGTAGTCACCGCCGGTTCCGGCCTGGAAGCCCTTGAGTTGCTGCTGGTACATGAGGTCGACCTGGTGTTGCTCGACGTGATGATGCCCGGCATGGACGGCTTTGAAGTCGCGCGCCTGATGCGCGGCAGCCAGCGCACCCGCATGACGCCGATCATCTTCCTGAGTGCCAATGCCCAATCCCCGGCTGCTGTGCTGGAAGGCTACGCCAGTGGCGCCATCGACTACCTGTTCAAACCCTTTGACCCGCATATCCTCAAGCCCAAGGTCCAGGCGTTGCTGGAGCACCAGCGTAACCGCCGGGCCTTGCAGCGCCTGAGCCATGACCTGGAATCGGCGCGCGCCTTCAACGCCTCGGTACTGGACAACGCCGCCGAAGGCATCCTGGTGGTGAGCGAAGGTGGGGTGATCGAATACGCCAACCCGGCGATCTCGCGCCTGCTCAATGCCACGATCCATGAGCTGCAGGGCCAAGAATTCCTCGGCTTCCTGCAAAAACCGCATGTCCCTACGTGGCTGGAGTCGCAGATGTATGCCGGGTTTCGCAAGGGCGAAACCTGGCGCCTGCACGACGCCATCCTGCGCACCGGCCGTGGCCAGCAAGTGCCGGTGGCGTTGTCGTGTGCGCCGTTGCCGACCGAACAGAAGGCCATGGTGGTGACTGTGCTGGACATGTCCGAGGTACGTCACCTGCATCAGCAGTTGGAGTTCCAGGCGGTCACCGACCCGCTGACCGGCCTGCTGAACCGGCGCGGCTTCTACCAGACCGTCGAGAACAGCTTGCTGCGCAGCGAGCGCGCGGAACATTGCCTGGTGCTGCTCTATCTGGACCTCGATGGCTTCAAACGAGTCAACGACTCCCTGGGTCATGACGCCGGCGACCGGGTGCTGCGCTGGGTCTCGGAGCAATTGCAGGGTTGCCTGCGCTCCGGTGACATTCTGGGCCGCATGGGTGGGGATGAATTTACCGCGTTGCTGGAGCTGGAATTCCCGGAGCAGGCGGCGAAGATTGCGGAAAAACTGATCGACCGGGTTTCGATTTGCCAGCAGGTGGATGGCCTGGATGTGATGCTGGGTGTGAGCATTGGTATCGCGATTTTTCCGGACTGTGGTTCGGACCTCAATGGCCTGCTGCGCGCTGCCGACATCGCCATGTACGAAGCCAAGCGTGCGGGGCGTCAGCAATATCGCTATTACGATCAGGAAATGAACGGCCGCGCGCGTTCGCGCCTGATGCTCGAAGACAGCGTGCGCACCGCCATACAAAACAAGGACTTCACCCTGGTGTATCAGCCTCAGGTGTCGCTGGCAGACGGACGTCTGCGCGGCGTCGAGGCGCTGTTGCGCTGGCAGCACCCGAGTGTCGGCGATGTGCCGCCGGGGTTGTTCCTGCCATTGTTGGAAGAGGCGCGGTTGATCAGCCAATTGAGTGCCTGGATCTACCAGCAGGTCGCTGCCCAGCGCCAGGCGTGGCAAGCCACGTTCGACGATGAGCTGGTGTTGAGCGTGAGTCTGAGCAGCAGCCAGTTCAATATGCCCAACCTGGCCAATCAACTGCAGCAGGTACTCGAGCGACATGGGCTGCAGGCGCGGCAGCTGGAGGTGGAAATCGGCGAGGACTGCTTGATGAGCAGCCTGGAAGAGTCCGCCAAACAGCTCAAGTTGCTGCGTCGGATCGGCGTGCGCATTGCCCTCGATGACTTTGGCGCCGGCCAGTGCTCCCTGGCCCACCTGCGCGACCTGGCGTTCGATACGCTCAAACTCGATCCGCAATTGGTCGCACGCCTGCCGGGCTCGGCACGCGACGCCGCGATGGCGCGCAGCATCATCGAGCTGTGCGGGCATTTTGATGTGCTGGTGGTGGCCGAAGGCGTGGAAACCCCCGAGCAAGCCCACTGGCTCAAGACCAATGGTTGCGCGTTTATCCAGGGTTCCTGGGCGGCGCAGCCGTTGATGGCCGAGGAAGTGGTCGACTGGTCACGCACTCGCTTGCGCTGAATTCGTTACACTGGCGACCTTCCGAATTCTGTTGCCATACCCCATGACCGCGCTGAAATACCTCCAGGCCTACCCCGCAGCCCTTCAAGAGCAAGTGCGCCAATTGATCGCCAAGGACCAATTGGGCGCCTACCTGGAGCAGCGCTACCCCGAACGCCATGCCGTGCAGAGCGACAAGGCCCTGTACGCGTATGCCCTGGCCTTGAAACAGGAACACCTGCGCAACGCGCCGGCCATCGACAAGGTGCTGTTCGATAACCGCCTGGACCTGACCCATCGCGCCCTCGGCCTGCACACCACGATTTCGCGGGTGCAGGGCGGCAACCTCAAGTCCAAGAAAGAGATTCGCATCGCCGCGCTGTTTAAAGAGGCCGCGCCGGAATTCCTGCGCATGATCGTGGTGCATGAGCTGGCACACTTCAAGGAATCGGACCACAACAAGGCGTTCTATAAACTCTGCGAATACATGATGCCCGGCTACCATCAGGTGGAATTCGACCTGCGGGTGTACCTCACGTATCGCGACCTGCAGGGCAAACCCTGACCGCACAAGGCGACCGACCATGGATGTGAGCAAGACCAAGAGCAGCTTCTACCGCCGCCTGTACGTGGCCTACCTGATCGACAGCGGCCAGGCCAGCAGCGTACCGGCCCTGACCGACGCCACCGGCATGCCCCGGCGCACCGCGCAGGACACGATTGCGGCGTTGGCGGACCTGGATATCGTGTGTGAGTTCGAGCAGGAAGACGGCGCCCGCAACCATGCCGGGCATTACCGGATTCGCGACTGGGGTGCGATTGATCGGCGGTGGATCGAGGCGAATCTGGCGTCGGTGAAGCAGGTGCTGGGGTATCCCTGAAGGTCGGTGGTGAGTGCGCTGGCGCCATCGCAGGCAAGCCAGCTCCCACAGGGATCGCGAGGGGCAACCCCCTATCGCCCATGCCGCCGCTTCGCTGAAGCTCGACCGGTTGCTCCCACCTTTTGACGTGTGCACACGGCTAAATGTGGGAGCTGCCTGCGATGAGGCTCTCAGTCGCGGCGCATGCCGATGTGTGGAATGTCATCTTCCAGATACTCCTCACCCGCCACCACAAAGCCATACTGCCCGTAATAGCCCTGCAGGTGCGCCTGGGCCGAGAGAAAAATCGGCGTCTCGGGCCAGATATCAGCGATTTGCTTGAGCGCTTCGGTCATCATCCGATGCCCCAGCCCGGTGCCGCGCGCCACCGGTGCGACGATCACGCGGCCGATCACCACATCACCACCCTGGGACTCCGGGTCCAGCAGGCGCAGGTAGGCCACCAGTTCATTGTCCTGCCAGGCCATGAGGTGATGGGTGTCGCCCGACAAGTCCTGCCCGTCGAGGTCCTGGTAGATGCATTTCTGCTCGACGACAAACACTTCATTGCGCAGGCGCATGATGGCGTATAGCTGCTCTTTGCCCAGCTCGTCGTGATGTTTGCAGACCCAATCAACTGTCATGGTGTGTTCTCGCATAAGTGTCAGGTCTGGATAGTAAGCGCGGCGGGTGAGTCTGTCTAAATCAGCTATTTTTGTGAGTGAAATCAATTTGCCATCATTGAGTGCATTCGCTGCCCGTTTCTTTGTGTAATCTGAGCTACTGTTAGAACCTCAGGCACCGCCTGGAACAAGTGCCCGCCAAGGACTTTGAGCATGCTGCGATTCACTCGTGTCGTTGCTTTGATTGGAGTGGTGTTGCTGGCGACGCCTGCGTTCGCTCAGCGTCTGCGCCTGGTGGCGGATGCCTGGCCACCCTTTACCGATGCCACCTTGATCAACGGCGGGCTGGCTACCGACATTGTCAGCACCGCCCTGGCTCGCGCGGGCTACGCCAGCGATTTCGAACAGGTGCCCTGGGCCCGTGCGCTGATGGGCGTCGGCGATGGCCGCTATGACGTGCTGGTCAATGCCTGGTACGACGATGCCCGTACGAAACTGGGCCAGTTCTCCGGCGAATACCTGCTTAACCGTGTGCGCTTCATCAAGCGCCACGACGACCCCATCGACTTCCAGACCCTTGAGCAACTGCACGACTACCCCGTCGCGGTGGTGCGCGGCTATGCCTATTCGGCGGCGTTCGATGCGGATGCACAGTTGCAGAAAGTCCCTGTGCATAACTTCGCCATGGCCGTGCGCATGCTCGCGGCGCAGCGGGTGCGGCTGACAGTGGAAGATGAATACGTGGCGCGCTATTACCTGGCGCGCGAATCGGCGCGGGTGCGCAATGCGGTGGAGTTTCTACCCAAGCCGCTGAGTGAAAACAGCCTGCATATTTTGGTCAGCCTGAAGAACCCGCAGCATGAGCAGATCGTTGCCAGCTTTGATCGGGAGATTGCCAAGATGAAGGCTGATGGCAGTTATGCGCGATTGATGCGGCAGCATGGGATGTAGCGTCCTTGGGGGCCCTATCGCCGGCAAGCCGGCGCCTACGGGGGTAGCGACCTAAGCCGCGCGGGTGTCTTTGATCAAATGCGCCGCCAAGGTGCGCAACGGCCCCAACTGCCGGCAGATCAGCGCCAACTGCGTCTGCACCAACCGCTGGCCTTCATCGATCTCATCCGGCATCTGCTCCAGGTCCGCCGCCAGCGCTTCTTCGGCATCGCTCTGGATCGCGATCGGCTGCTTGTTCGCCAGCCCGGTGGCGATTTCATCAATACTCGCCGCCAGGCTGTTACCGGCACCGTCGATCAAATGCTCGCGTACTTCGGCCGGCAGCTGGGTTTCGCGGTGCGCGCCCAGGCCCGACAAGTAGCTGAGCAAGGTGTGCGACAACACCAGGAAGCGGAAGCCCACATCGGCCTCCTTACGAAAGTGTCCGGGCTCCATCAGCATATTCGCCAGGGTGGTGGACAGGGCTGCGTCGGCGTTGTGCGCATTGCGCCGGGCCAGGCGGTAAGCGAGGTCGTCGCTCTTGCCGGCGGCGTATTGCTGCATGATCTGGCGCAGGTAGATGCTGTTGCAGGTCAGGGTGTTGGCCAGCACTTTGTTCAGGCGTCGGCCCTGCCAGTCCGGCAGGAACAGGAACACCGCCAGGCCGGCGATCAGGCTGCCGAGCAAGGTATCGAACAGGCGCGGCAGGAACAGCCCGTAGCCATCGCCCACCTGGTTGAAGCAGAACAGCACCATCAGGGTGATTGCCGCCGTGGCCAGGGTGTAGCGCGTGGTGCGGTTGATAAAGAACACCAGGCCGGCGGCGATGGCAAACATCGATTGCACCAGCGGGCTGGGGAACAGATCAAACAGTGCCCAGGCCACGGTGAGGCCGATGGCGGTGCCGATGATCCGCTGGCCGAGTTTGCGCCGGGTCGCGCCGTAGTTGGGCTGGCACACGAACAGGGTGGTGAGGATGATCCAGTAGCCTTGGGAGGCGTGGATCGCGTGGAGCATGCCGTAGCCGACGGTCAAGGCGAGGGCCAGGCGCAAGGCGTGGCGAAACAGCAGTGACGTCGGCGTGAGCTGGGTGCGCAGGCGCGTCCACATTTCCTTGAGGTTGCGCGGCGCGCGGTCCAGCAGGTTGCTGTCGGTGGCGTCGGCCAGGGCGTCGGGGTTGCTGGCGTCGCCGAGCAGGCGGTCGAGGGTCGACAGGTTGGCCGCCAGGGCGCGCAACGAGCGCAGCAGGCCGCGCCAGGCCGGGTTGCTCTGGATGCGCAGGTGTTCCAGCGATGCATTCAGGTCGCCCAGGGCCTCGGCGAAGCTGTCGTCATAGATGAACGGCTGGCGCAGTTGGATCGACTCGGCCAGGGCCTGGCAGGCCTTGCCTTGCTGGCGCAGCAGGCGCTGGCAGCGGAACAGCACATCGCTGTGGAAGAACGCCTCGGCCAAAGCGTTGTAGGGATAATGCGATGAGCTGGCGCGCTCGTGGATGTCCTGGGCCAGGAAGTACAGCTTCAGGTAGCGACTGACCTTCGAGCCTGGGCGACCATTGCCCACACGGTGCAGGATGATTTCCTTCGCCGCATTCAGCGCCGCGACCACCCGGCCGTTCTGCTGGGCCAACTCCAGGCGGCGCGCTTCCACGTCCAGCTGGCGGATCGGTTCGAACAGGGATGACTTGAGCTTGAGGTAGCGCCCCAGTTCGCGGAACAACCGCGCCAGGCTCTGCTGCACCGGCTGGTTGGAAAACAGCGCCTGCCACAGCACCGAAAGCACGCCATACCAGGCAGCTCCCGCCACCAGCAGCAGCGGTTCGTGCCAGAAATCGGAAACCGCGCCACCGCGCTGGTCCACGCCGATCATGGTGTAGACCGACAGGATCAGCGTCGCCGACGCAATCGCCCCGTAGCGCTCGCCGAGGGCGCCGAGCATGGTCAGGCAGAAACTGGCCAGCGCCAGGGCAATCGCGAAGATCCAGGGGTAGGGGAACAGCAACTCCACCGACAGCGCGGCAATGCTGAAACACACCAGCGTCACCGCCAGGGCATTCAGGCGGCCTTGCCAACTGTCGTCGGTCTCGGCCAGGGCGCTGGCGATAATCCCCAGGAACAGCGGGATCAGCAGCGTCATTTCATCCTGGTACCAGCACAGCGCCATGCTGCCGGTGAGGGCGATGAATACCCGAACGCTGTAACTGAATTTATCCAGCGCCCACAGGCGCCGCATGGACTGCTTGAACGAGGTCGATGACATGAAGGCTGGAGTCTTCCGGGACGATGCCGCTAAATTGAGCCATCAGTGACGTCACGGCAAGCGTAGCGATCACATCTCATTGCATATTTTTGAGTGCCACCCCAAAACGAATGTGGGAGCGGGCTTGCCTGCGATGACGGCGGTGAATTCACCACCGCTATCGCAGGCAAGCCAGCCCCCACAGTTTGACCGAGTACGCGCTTCAGGCGTACTGCGCGGCGGCGTAACCGGATGCCCAGGCCCACTGGAAATTGAACCCGCCCAGGTGACCGGTCACATCCAGCACTTCCCCAATGAAGTACAACCCCGGGCTTTTCAGCGACTCCATGGTTTTCGACGAGACTTCCCGCGTGTCCACCCCACCCAGCGTCACCTCGGCGGTGCGATAGCCTTCGGTGCCCGCCGGCACCAGTTGCCAGCTCGCGAGTTTTTGCGCGATATCGGCCACTTCGGCATGGGTGTATTGCTTCATGGGCTTGGACACGAACCAGGTTTCCGCCAGCAGGTTGGCCATCTTCTTGGTGAAGATCTCTCCCAGCAGGGTTTTCAACTCGCTGTTGGGACGCTCGACTTGTTGCTGTTGCAGCCAGCTGTGGGCGTCGTGATCGGGCAGCAGGTTGATCTCAACGGTATCGCCGGACTCCCAGTACGAGGAAATCTGCAGGATCGCCGGGCCGCTCAGGCCACGGTGGGTAAACAGGAGGTTCTCGCGAAAGCTCTGGCCGTTGCAGCTGACCAGGCAATCCACCGAGGTGCCGGACAGCTCGCCGCACAATTCCTTGAGCTGGTCGGTGATGGTGAACGGCACCAGGCCCGCGCGGGTCGGCAGCAGCTCGTGACCGAACTGCTTGGCCACCTGATAACCAAAGCCGGTGGCGCCAAGTGTCGGAATCGACAGGCCGCCTGTGGCAATCACCAGGGACTCGCAGCGCAACTCACCCAGTGTGGTCTGCAGCTGATAGCCGTTGTCGAGCTTTGCGATTTCTTCGATGGAGGTGTCCAGGTGCAGGCTCACGCCGGTCTGGATGCACTCATCCAGGAGCATGCCGAGGAGGTCGCTGGACTTGTTGTCGCAGAACAGCTGGCCGAGTTTTTTCTCGTGGTATGGCACGCCGTGCTTGGCCACCAGCCCGATGAAATCCCACTGGGTATAGCGGGCCAGGGCGGATTTGCAGAAGTGTGCGTTGTGCGAGAGGAAGTTGGCCGGCTCGGTGTACATATTGGTGAAGTTGCAGCGGCCACCACCGGACATCAGGATCTTCTTGCCGGCCTTGTTGGCATGGTCGATCAACATCACCTTGCGCCCACGCCCGGCGGCGGTCAGTGCGCACATCAAGCCTGCGGCGCCGGCGCCAATGATCACAACTTCGGTCGAGCGCACAGCAATGTCCTCACAAAAATATTGATCTGAAATGCAATCAAATGTGGGAGCTGGCTTGCCTGCGATGGCATCAACTCGGTCAATCTGTCAGACCGAGTCGCCTGCATCGCGGGCAAGCCCGGCTCCCATATTGATTCGGTTCCTTCAATAGGAACGCGGTTTTTTTTACAGGATCCGCACGCGCAGCGAACGGCCTTTGATCTTGCCGTCGTTCAAGCGCTGCAGCGCCTGCTTGGCGATCCCACGCTCCACGGCCACAAACGCCTGGAAGTCGAAGATCGCGATCTTGCCGACCTGGGCACCCGGGATGCCCGCTTCACCGGTCAAGGCGCCGAGGATGTCGCCCGGGCGAACCTTGTCCTTACGGCCGGCGGCGATGCACAGGGTGCTCATCTGCGGCAGCAGCGGGCCGCCGCTTTGTGGCTTGAGGTTGTCCAGTTGGTCCCAGTTCAGCGGCGATTTCTGCAGCTGCTCGATGGCCTGGGCGCGGTGTGCCTCGGACGGTGCTACCAGGCTGATGGCGATGCCGGTCTCGCCCGCACGCCCGGTACGGCCGACGCGGTGGATGTGGATTTCCGAGTCACGGGCCAGCTCGACGTTGATCACCATGTCCAGCGAGTCAATGTCCAGGCCACGGGCGGCAACGTCGGTGGCGACCAGTACCGAGGTGCTGCGGTTGGCAAACATTGCCAGCACCTGGTCACGGTCGCGCTGCTCCAGGTCGCCATGCAGGCCGACGGCAGAAATGCCCTTGGCCGTCAGGTGATCCACGGTTTCCTGCACCTGCTGCTTGGTGAAGCAGAACGCCACGCAGGACGCCGGGCGGAAATGCGCCAGCACCTTGGTCACGGCGTCCATGCGTTCTTCCGGGGAAATCTCGTAGAAACGCTGCTCGATCTGGTCGTCGGAGTGAAACGCCTCGGCCTTCACTTGCTGCGGCGCACGCATGAATTTCGACGCCAGCTGCTTGATGCTCACCGGGTAGGTGGCCGAGAACAGCAGGGTCTGGCGACGGGCCGGGGTCTTGCTGATGATGTCTTCGATGGCGTCGTAGAAACCCATGTCGAGCATGCGGTCGGCTTCATCGAGGATCAGCGTGTTCAAGCCGTCGAGTACCAGTGAGCCTTTGCGCAAGTGCTGCTGGATCCGGCCCGGGGTGCCGACGATGACGTGGGCGCCATGTTCCAGGGAAGCGATCTGCGGGCCGAGGGAAACGCCGCCGCACAGGGTCAGCACCTTGATGTTGTCTTCGGCGCGGGCCAGGCGGCGGATTTCCTTGGCGACCTGGTCGGCCAGCTCGCGGGTCGGGCACATCACCAGGGCCTGGCAGCCGAAATAGCGCGGGTTGATCGGGTTCAGCAGGCCGATGCCGAAGGCCGCGGTCTTGCCGCTGCCGGTCTTGGCCTGGGCGATCAGGTCCAGCCCCTTGAGGATCACCGGCAAGCTTTGCGCCTGGATCTGCGTCATCTCGACATAACCCAGCGAGTCGAGGTTAGCCAGCATGGCGGCGGAAAGCGGCAAAGTATTAAAAGCGGTGGCGATGGTAGTCACGGGACTGGCTCTGCAAAACAAAATGTTGCGCAGTGTAGCAGCCCCCCGTGGGTTTTTTCGCATGTTCCAGACAAGGGGGTGGGGGACAGCGGCAAGTGATGAGCTGCAAGCGGCACGCTTGCAGCGGCTTCAATGCTCGATGTCGTGCTCGCGGCTGACCACGCGTTTGCCGTCTTTGGGCGACAGCTGCAGGAAGATCGCAGCAGCCAGCATCGCCATGATGCCCACGGTCAGGAAGGTCAGCTGGAAGGCGCCGAGCACACTGTCGACCCCGTCGTTGCCGGCTTCGGCGGTAAAGCCACCGAGCAGCGCGCCTGCACAGGCCACCCCCAGGCTCAGGGACAACTGCGCCACCACCGAGAGCAAACTGTTGCCGCTGCTGGCCTGGGCGTCGTCGAGGTCGATCAGGGTGACGGTGTTCATCGCGGTGAATTGCAGCGAGTTGATCGCGCCCAGTATCGCCAGCATGCCCAGCAGCAGTGGGTAGGGCGTGTGTTCACTGACCAGGCCCATGCTCGCGAGCATGATGCCCAGGGCCAGGGTATTGCCGGTCAGCACCACCCGGTAACCCAGGCGCTCGATCAGCGGCCGGGCGATGGACTTGGCAAACATCGCCGCCGCCGCCAGTGGCAGCATGCTCATGCCGGCTTCGGACGGCGAGTAGCCCAGCGCCACCTGTAGCAGCAACGGCACCAGGAACGGCAGGGCGCCGCTGCCCAGGCGCGCGAACAGGTTGCCGAGGATGCCCACGGCGAAGGTGCGGGTCTTGAACAGCACGGGCGAAAACAGCGGGTTCTCGATATGCCCGGCGCGCAGCCAGTACGCCGCCAGGCACGCCAACCCGCCGAACAGCAGCAACATCACGCGCAGGTGCGGCAAGTGCAGCTCGCCCAGGCCCTCCATGGCGATAGTGATCAGCACCATCGCCGCGCCGAACAGCAGAAACCCGACGCCATCAAAGCGCGTGCGCTCGCTGCCGCGCAGGTCGGGAATGAATTTCCACACGGCGTAGCAACCGATCATGCCCACCGGCAGGTTGATCAGGAAGATCCAGTGCCAGGTCAGGTATTGCACCATCCAGCCGCCCATGGTCGGGCCAAGCAGCGGGCCAAGCAGGCCGGGGATGGTAATGAAACCCATGATGCGCACCAGCTCGGAGCGGGGGTAGGCGCGCAGCACCACGAGCCGGCCGACCGGCAGCATCAGCGCGCCACCCAGGCCCTGGATCACCCGCGCGCCGACCAGCATGGTCAGGCTGCTCGAGAGTGCACACAACAATGAGCCGATGCTGAACAGCATGATCGCGCCGAAAAAGATGCGTTTGGTGCCGAAACGGTCGGCGACCCAGCCCGACGCCGGGATCAGCAAGGCGACGGTGAGCATGTAGGCGATCACCACCCCTTGCATGCGCAGCGGGTTCTCTGCGAGGTCGCGGGCCATGGCCGGCAATGCCGTGTTCAGAATCGTCCCATCCAGCGATTGCATGAAGAAGGCAATCGCGACCACCCAGGGTAGCCAGCGGGCGGTCTTGGCATCGAGAGGGGCGCGATTCGGCATAGGTGACCTTTTTGTTAGCAGGCTATGTGTCGGCGATTATGCGCCATCCGTCGCTCCTTTTCCCACTGGCGGTTCGTCTAAATCCGACATCGTTGCATGCTCTCCCACCAGGAAATCCAGCAACGCACGGTGCACTGCCAGGGCCGCCTCACGGGACTCCAGGTCAAGCAAATGGCCGGTGTGTTCCGCCACGGCAAAGCTGCTGCGCCCGACATACTGTTTGAATAACCGGGCTTCGGCGGCGGGGGTGTATTCGTCCAGCGTGCCGTTGATGAAGTGCACCGGCGTCTCGATGCGGGTGAGGGCCGGCAGGTAGTTGCCATCCCCCAGGGCGAGTACCTGATGGATATGAAAGCGCGCCTGGCGGTATTCGGTGGTGGCCATGTTCGACAGGTGACGATGGTTGTTGCGCTTGAGGCGCGGCGACAGGTACTTGCCCACCGTCTCGTTGAGCAAGTGGCCGACGGCGGATTTGTCATCGGCCTCGATCAGCACGCGGACGCGCTCCACATAATCGAGCATCGCCTGGTTGAGGTTGGGTGCCAGGGCCATCACCACCGAGCTTTCGATGGAGGGCGGGTTGTGCGCCAGGGTCAGCAGTGTCGAGATGCCGCCCCAGGAGGCCGACACCAGGTGATTGACCTCGAAGCGTTCGACCAGGGCCCGCAGGATCTGCACCTCGTCGTCCTTGGTCACCAGGTCGAGGTCGGTGTTGTGTTCGCGCGAATAGCCGGAGAACGGCAGGTCGAACAGCAGCACATTGAAGTGCTCGGCCAGGCATTTGCTGGTCCGGGCAAAGGAGCGCGTGGTGGACAGCGCTCCATTGACCATCAGCACGGTGTTCTTTTCCGAATCGTTTCCCAGCTGCTCAACATGAACGTTGTAGTGCTTGAACAGCTTTTCAATGACAAAACTTCCATGGTTCATGTCAACGCTCCAGCTTGCCCAATCCAGGCAAGGTCGTGCATCACGTGCGCGCACGTGGGGTTAGTGGCGGGGTGCCACTAACCGTTATAACGAGGTTTTTTGCGGGCGACAACCGGCCGCACGGAGAGACGGGTGAGATGGGAATTGTCGGTAGGAAGGGACGAAATGCAGTGGCTGAAATCAATGCAAAGCAGTGTGGGAAGTGGCTTGCCTGCGTTGCAGGCACCAGGGTGTATCAGTGACACCGCGGTGATGCTATCGCAGGCCAGCCAGCTCCCACCGGGACTGGCGGTGCTTATAAGGTCAGGGTCAGGCGTTTGACCAGGGCGCCTGGCAGCAGGTTGGAGGCGGTGTTGCGCTGGCCATACGTGCTGGCCGACAGCAGCAGTTCCCGATCAGCGGTCAGTGCTTCCAGCTGCGCACCGAGCAACTGGAACACGCTGTCATCAAAGCGCATGGTGCTGACCGGCGCCTTGATCTCGCCGTCTTCCACCCAGAACGTGGCGAAGCGCGTCATGCCGGTCAGGCGGGCGGCCGGCAGGTCGGAGTAGTTCAGGTACCACAGGTTGCTGATGTACAAACCGGTCCCCAATTGCTTGAGGATGTCGGCCTGGGCGAGGGTGCCCGCCGCCATCTGCAAGGCGCTGGGGGATTCGTCACGGCTGGCGCCGTTGGCACTCAGGCCGTACTCGGCGGCGCTGCGCGAGTTCACCAGTTGGCCGTCGGCCTTGCCGGCGTTGATCAACCTGACATCGCTGCGCGGGTAGCCTTCGCTGGAAAACGCCGGGCTCAGGGAGCCGCTGACCTGTTCGTCCACCGTCACCTGCGGGCTGAGGTGTTGCTCGCCGGCGTACAGGCGTTGCAGGGAGCTGCCCTTGCTGGCGATGGCCTGGGCCGAGAAACCGCCCCAGGTGATGATGCTGATGATTTCTTCCAACGCCGCCGGGGCCAGGTAGGCGCGGTATTCACCGGGTGCCAGCGCGTGCAGCGGCCGGCCGAGGAATTCCAGCTGTTCGCGGGCCAGTTGGAAGCGCCGGGCGAACTCGGCGCTGTTCCAGGCATGGCCGGCGTAGCTGGCTTTGACAGCCTCGCCATTGGCGTGGAACAGGCTGAAGTCGAAGTTGAAGCTATTGGCCTGGTGCCAGCCGAACGCGCCGTTCGAACTGGCGAAACCGCGGCTGATCGGGCCGGCGGCGTAGAACCCGACGAGGTCGACACCTGCGGCCGCCTGGCTGATTTCGTCCAGCACCTGGGCCAGGTCCGGCAATGGCAGGTCCTGTTCGTTGTGATTCTGCCAGGCGTTGTGGTTGAGCAGCAGGTAGGGATCGTGGGGCAGCAGCGGCAGGGTTTCGCGCAGCTGTTGCAGGCCCTCGGCGAGGCGCTGGCGGTCCAGCTCCGGATCACCGGCGAGGGTGATGCCGAGGTCGGCGTGGCGGCCATCGTTGATCAGTTTCAGGTTGAGGCTGGCCTGTTGCACCTGGCCGGCCTGGCGCACCTTGGCGTGGTTGAAACGCACGAACTCGGACGACTCGGCCGCATAGCCCAGGTGGAATTGTTCCTTGTCGGTGATGGCCTGTTTGAGCCATTGCACCAATGCCTTGAAATTGTTCATCAGGCATCTCCCCCAAATACGTCAACGTTGCTGAACACACAGGCCGGCGACGCGTGGCCGACGCGGATCACTTGGTTGGGTTCGCCTTTGCCGCAGTTCGGCGTGCCCAGGACCTTGAAGGTGCTGGCGTCGCCCACGGCGCTGAGGTTGCGCCAGAACTGCGCGGAAATCGCCCGGTAGTTGGGGTTTTTCACCACGCCCTTGAGCTCGCCGTTTTCAATCAGCTGGCCCCATTCGCAGCCGAACTGGAATTTATTGCGTGCATCGTCGATGGACCAGGAACGGTTGGTCGACATCAGGATGCCGTGTTCGATGCCGCCAATCAGTTGCGCCAGGCTCTGGTCACCGGCTTCGATATTCAGGTTGGCCATGCGGTCGATCGGCGGGCGGTTCCAGCTGCTGGCGCGGCTGTTGGCGACGCCGCCCAGGCCGGCACGGAACTGCGACAGCGCGCCGCCGAGTGGCCTGAGCAGCACACCTTCGCGGATCAGGAACTGTTTGCTGGCCGGGGTCCCGTCATCGTCATGGCTGTAGCTGGCCAGTTGTTCGGGGATGTCCGGGTCGAAGGTCACGTTGAGCAGTTCGGAGCCGTATTGCAGCTGGCCGAAGTCCTCGGCCTTGACGAAGCTGGTACCGGCGTAATTGCGCTCATCGCCGAGGATGCGGTCCAGCTCCAGCGGGTGGCCGATGGACTCGTGGATCTGCAGGATCATCTGGTCGGGCATCAAGAGCAGGTCGCGCGGGCCCTGGGGCGCGTTCGGCGCCAGCAGCAGTTGCAGGGCTTCGTCGGCAATGCGCGGCGCAGCGCCGACCAGGCCGAAGCGGTCGATCACATCAAAGCCGCCTTGCTGGCCGAAGTTGCTGCCGCCAAGGGTGCGCGACTGGCTGTCGTTGCCGTCGTAGGCAGTGACATTGACGCCGGGGAACACAAAGCGCTGGGCCTGGCGCAGCTCGGCGCCGGCACTGTTGAGGTAGATCTGCTCGACATGGGTCAGGCCGAGGCTGACTTCCCAGTTCACCAGGCGCTCGTCCTGGGGCACGGCGGCGGATTCATCACCGAGCAATTGGTAGCAATCGCTGAGGGAAGGGAAGGCTTGCGCAAGGTTGGGTGACAGGTAGTCGGCGACGTCACTGGAGACGTGTTGGTCGCGCAGGTCGAGCAGGGCGTGGGGCAAAATCCGCCGGGCTTGCTGTTCGGCGCGCTCAAGGGCGGCTTGCAGGCCATGCAGGGAAATATCGTGGGTCGCGGCGTAGGCTTCCACACCGTTGACACGCACGGTGAGCATGGCGCCTTCGTCGTGGTTCAGGTGGGGCGGTTCGGCGACGTTCTTGCGTACCGACAGGTACTGGCCGGATTCGCGGACATAACGCAGCGAGAAGAAGTCGGCGGTGGTGCGCAGGGCACTGAAATGCTTTTTGAGTGTGGCGTGGTGATCGAACATGGGGCCTTCCTTGTGGGCGGCTCAGCGCAGGCAGGCAAACAGAGTAGGCCTGGGCTGGGAGCTGATCAAGGAGGGCGACTACTTGTAGCAGGTGAACCCTTGTGGTGAGCGGGCTTGCCCCGCGTTGGAGTGCGTAGCGCTCCCCAGATTTTCGGGGCCGCTGCGCAGCCCAACGCGGGACAAGCCCGCTCGCCACAAAGTGTTTCAGTTACTGCGCAGTCGGGCCCACTTCACGCAACGGCTTGCCACGCACCGGCGCATCGCCTGCCACGTAGTAGTCGGCGGTGCTGCGCGGCAGCGGCTGGCGGCCACGGATCTTGTCGGCGATTTTCTCGGCGATCATGATCGTCGGCGCGTTCAGGTTGCCGGTGGTGATGATCGGCATGATCGACGCATCGACCACCCGCAGGCCCTGCATGCCGTGCACACGGCCTTCGCCGTCCACTACCGCCATCTCGTCGGTGCCCATCTTGCACGAGCAGGACGGGTGGAACGCGGTTTCGGCGTGCTCGCGGATGAACTTGTCCAGCTGCTCATCGGTTTGCACCTCGATGCCCGGGCTGATCTCGCGGCCACGGTAGGGATCCAGCGCCGGCTGCTGCATGATTTCACGGGTCAGGCGGATGCCGTCACGGAATTCCTGCCAGTCCTGCTCGGTGGCCATGTAGTTGAAGAGGATGCTCGGGTAATCCCGTGGGTTCTTCGACTTCAATTGCACGCGGCCACGGCTTGGCGAACGCATGGAGCCCATGTGTGCCTGGAAACCGTGCTCTTTCACACCGTTGCTGCCGTTGTAGTTAATCGCCACCGGCAGGAAGTGGTACTGGATGTTCGGCCAATCGAATTCTTCACGGGTACGGATAAAACCGCCCGCTTCGAACTGGTTGCTGGCGCCGATGCCGGTGCCGTTGAACAGCCACTCGGCACCGATGGCTGGCTGGTTGTACCAGAGCAGCGATGGGTACAGCGAGACCGGTTGGGTGCACGCGTATTGCAGGTACAGCTCAAGGTGGTCCTGCAGGTTTTCACCAACGCCCGGCAGGTCGTGGACCACCGGGATGTCCAGGCTTTCGAGCAGTTTGGCCGGGCCCACGCCGGAGCGTTGCAGCAGTTGCGGCGAAGCGATTGCACCGCTGCACACCAGCACTTCTTTACGCGCACGGGCTTCAACGCGCTCTTCGGCGGCACCGATCAGGTAACGCACGCCCACGGCACGCTTGCCTTCGAACAACACTTTGTCGGTGAGGGCGTGGGTGACGATGGTCAGGGTCGAACGCTTCTTGGCTGTGTCCAGGTAACCGCGCGCGGTGCTGGCGCGACGGCCGTTCGGCGTGACGGTACGGTCCATCGGGCCGAAGCCTTCCTGCTGGTAGCCGTTCAGGTCTTCGGTACGCGGGTAGCCGGCTTGCACGCCTGCTTCAACCATGGCGTGGAACAGCGGGTTGTTGCCGGCTTTAGGCGTGGTCACGCTGACCGGGCCGTCGCCACCGTGGTAGTCGTTGGGGCCGATGTCGCGAGTTTCAGCCTTGCGGAAATACGGCAGGCAGTCCAGGTAGGTCCAGTTTTCCAGGCCCGGCAGTTTCGACCAGTTGTCGTAGTCCATGGCGTTGCCACGGATGTAGCACATGCCGTTGATCAGCGAGGAACCGCCGAGGCCCTTGCCGCGACCGCATTCCATCCGGCGGCCGTCCATGTGAGGTTCTGGATCGGTTTCGTAGGCCCAGTTGTAGCGACGGCCTTGCAGCGGGAACGCCAGGGCGGCCGGCATTTGCGTACGGAAATCGAAACGGTAGTCCGGGCCGCCGGCTTCCAGCAGCAGGACGGTGACGCCTTCGTCTTCAGTCAGACGGGTCGCCAGGGTGTTACCGGCGGAACCGGCACCCACAATGATGTAATCGTATTCTTGAGTCATGGGGGGTCTCCTTGAGAGCTGCTAGCTCTAAGCTTCAAGCTGCAAGAAAGAGCAGCGAGCGGTGTATCTGGGAAGTGCGGCAAACCAAACTGCTTTTACTTGCAGCTTGAAGCTTGCCGCTTGCCGCTTATCAGAACACCGAGGCGTAGTCGCCCAGCTCAACCTGTACCGATTTGATGCGGGTGAAGTTGTTCAGCGAGCTGATGCCGTTCTCACGACCCACACCGGATTGCTTGTAGCCACCGACCGGCATTTTCGCGTCGGACTCGCCCCAGGCGTTGATCCAGCAGATACCCGCTTCCAGCTGATGAATCACGCGGTGGGCGCGGTTCAGGTCCTTGGTCACAAGGCCCGCAGCCAGGCCGAAGTCGGTGTCGTTGGCGCGACGGATCACTTCTTCTTCGGTTTCGTAAGTGAGGATGCTCATCACCGGGCCGAAGATTTCTTCACGCACGATGGTCATCTCGTCGGTGCAGTCGGTGAACACGGTCGGGGCCACGTAGGCGCCTTTGGCGAATGCACCGACGGTCAGGCGGTCGCCGCCGCACAGTACGCGAGCGCCTTCTTCCTTACCTTTGGCGATGTAGCCGAGCACGCTTTCCATGTGGGCGAAGCTGACCAGCGGGCCGAAGTTGGTGTTTTCGTCTTGCGGGTCGCCAACGCGAATGCGTGCCACACGCTCAACGATCTTGGCTTCGAAGGCGGCTTGCAGGTGCTTGGGCACGAACACGCGAGTGCCATTGGTGCAGACCTGACCGGAGCTGTAGAAGTTGGCCATCATCGCGATGTCGGCGGCGCGATCCAGGTCGGCGTCTTCGAACACGATCAGCGGGGACTTGCCACCCAGCTCCATGGTCACTTCCTTGAGCGAGGAGCTGGAAGCGCTGGCCATGACTTTCTTGCCGGTGTCGGTGCCGCCGGTGAAGGAGACTTTCTCGATGCGCGGGTGCTCGGTCAGCCAGGTGCCGACTTCACGGCCGCTGCCGGTCAGTACGTTGAACACGCCCGCCGGAACGCCGGCTTCGGTGTAGATCTCGGCCAGTTTCAGGGTGGTCAGCGAGGTGACTTCGCTCGGCTTGAAGATCATCGCGTTGCCGGCAGCCAGGGCCGGTGCGGATTTCCACAGGGCGATCTGGATCGGGTAGTTCCACGCGCCGATACCGGCAACCACGCCCAGCGGCTCGCGGCGGGTGTAGACGAAGGATGTGTCGCGCAGTGGGATCTGCTCGCCTTCGATGGCCGGTACCAGGCCTGCGTAGTACTCCAGTACGTCAGCGCCGGTGACGATGTCGACGTATTGGGTTTCGGAGAAAGCTTTACCGGTGTCCAGGGTTTCCAGGGCGGCCAACTCGTCGTTGCGCTCACGCAGGATGTCGACGGCGCGACGCAGGATGCGCGAACGCTCCATGGCGGTCATCGCGGCCCAGATCTTCTGGCCTTTTTCGGCGCTGACCACGGCACGTTCAACGTCATCGAACGTTGCGCGTTGCACTTGGGCGAGAACTTCACCGTTAGCCGGGTTGATGGCTTCGAAGGTGGCATCGCTGCCAGCGTCGCTGTAGCCGCCGTCAATGTAGAGTTTTTGCAGTTCGAAACGGGCCATAAAGTCCTCGCAAGTGCATAAGTGGTTGGCGTTAACCGCCGAAAGTGGGCCATAAGGGTCTGGCATCACTGATCGACGGCAGTTCAGGGGTTGAGCGGTTGTGGGTGCTCTAACTCACCTGCTTGGCCAATTGGAAATCCATGTATTCGTAAGCGATCCGTTGCGCCTGCGCCGTGTCGAAAGCGTCTCCCGACAGGGCGCCGCGCAACCACAAACCGTCGATCAGGGCCGCCAGGCCTCGGGCTGCTTTGCGTGCGTGCGGCAGCGGCAGCACTCGGCGGAACTGGCAGCACAGGTTGGAATACAGACGTTGATCGTTGATCCGCTGCAACCTGTGCAATGACGGGTGGTGCATGCTGGTGGCCCAGAAGGCCAGCCAGGTTTTCATTGCCGGGCCGTTGACCTGGCTGGCATCGAAGTTGCCCTCGATGATCACCTGAAGGTGCGCCCGTGGGCTGTCATCCTTCAGTGCGAGCCTGCGTTCGTGGACGTTCTCGATCAGCACATTCATCAAGTACCGCATCGTCGCGGCGATCAGGCCGTTCTTGTCCTGAAAGTAGTGACTGATGATGCCGTTCGAGACGCCGGCCAGACGGGCGATCAGCGCAATGCTGGCATCCCCCATTCCGACCTGATCGATCGCCGTCAAGGTGGCTTCGATCAACTGCTGGCGGCGTATGGGTTGCATACCGACCTTGGGCATGTAGCACCTCTCCTTAGGCCTGCCGATGGGCGATCAACGTCCGTCGGCTTGATGGCCAGTCTATTTTGTTTTGATTGAACGTTCAATCAACAAAGAATAAGATCTGCGACAAATGGTCGCTGCCTACAGATATTTCCTACCTGCGAGCTGCGACATCTGACACCTGCAAAAGTCCTTGAAACAGGCCGTATCAGGGCCTGGGCACCGCTTCGGCGGGGCTCAAGAATTTTCGGGGTGTCTTTATAACACCCGTCCGTCGACTGCCGAAAAATCGATGTCCCGGGATAACCGTTGCCTTGTGTTTCTCTCTCGCACTGCCCGGAGCATCTGCGCCATGAGTTCTGCCTCTCTTATAAAGACCCCGCCGGAAAAGGTCCGGGTCAACGGTTGGGTGTTCTACACCTCCACCGCGCTCATTCTGTTGTTGACCGCCATTCTGATCATCGCCCCGCAGGAGGCCGGGCGCATGCTCGGCGTAGCACAGGCCTGGCTGTCGAAAAGCTTTGGCTGGTACTACATGGTGGTCATCGCCGCTTACCTGGTGTTTGTGGTCGGCCTGGCGTTTTCGTCCTACGGCAAATTGAAACTGGGCAGCAAGGACGACACCCCGGACTTCAGCTACGGCGCCTGGGCCGGCATGTTGTTCTCGTCCGGGATCGGCATTTCGCTGCTGTACTTCGGCGCTTCGGAGCCGTTGGACCACTACTTCAACCCGCCCGAAGGCGCGGCCGCCAGCAATGGCGCAGCACGCCAGGCGCTGCAACTGACCTTTCTGCACTGGGGCCTGCACGGCTGGGCGATCTATGCCCTGGTCGGCCTGGCCGTGGCGTACTTCGCGTACCGGCATAACCAGCCGCTGGCGCTGCGTTCGGCGCTGTACCCGCTGGTAGGCGAGCGTTGGGTGAAGGGCGCGGCCGGCCATGCGGTGGACGGCTTCGGCATGTTCGTGACCCTGCTCGGCCTGGTGACCAACCTGGGTATTGGTTCGATGCAGGTCTCGTCCGGGTTGGAAAACCTGTTCGGCATGCAGCACAGCAACACCAACCTGTTGATCGTGATCATCGTGATGAGCACCGTGGCAACCATCGCTGCGGTGTCGGGTGTGGAGAACGGCATTCGCCGCCTGTCCAACCTCAACATCGTGCTGTTCAGCGGTTTGTTGATCTTCGTATTGCTGTTCGGCCCGACCCTGCACTTGCTCAACGGCTTTGTGCAGAACATCGGCGACTACATGAACGGCCTGGTGCTGAAAACCTTCGACCTCTATGTGTATGAAGGCGACGCCGACAAGACCGAACGCTGGATGGGCCTGTGGACCCTGTTCTACTGGGCCTGGTGGATTTCCTGGGCGCCATTCGTAGGCATGTTCATCGCGCGTATTTCCCGTGGCCGCACCGTGCGCGAGCTGGTGGCCGGCGTGCTGCTGATCCCGCTGGGCTTCACCCTGGCGTGGTTGTCGATCTTCGGCAACTCGGCGCTGGACCTGGTGCTCAATCACGGTGCGGTGGAGTTGGGCAAGACGGCGCTGGAACAGCCGTCCATGGCCATCTATCAACTGCTGGAACATTACCCGGCGTCGAAAATCGTCATCGGTGTGTCGATCTTCGTCGGCTTCGTGTTGTTCCTGACCCCGGCGGATTCCGGCGCGGTGATGATGGCCAACCTTTCCTGCAAAGGCGGCAATGTGGATGAAGATGCGCCGCACTGGCTGCGGATCTTCTGGTCGGCGGTGATCACCCTGGTGACTATCGGCCTGCTGTTCGCCGGTAACTTCGAAGCCATGCAAACCATGGTGGTGCTGGCGGGGCTGCCGTTCTCGGTGGTGCTGATTTTCTTCATGTTCGGTTTGCACAAGGCCATGCGCCAGGACGTCGCAATCGAACAGGAGCAGGCGCAGTTGGCCGAGCGTGGCCGTCGGGGGTTCAGCGAGCGCCTCACCGCGCTGGATCTGCAACCGAGCCAGGCCACTGTGCAGCGCTTCATGGACAAACACGTCACGCCGGCGCTGGAAGAAGCCGCGACGGCGTTGCGCGACCAGGGGCTGGAAGTGCAGACCCTGCTGGGCAAATCCAAACGCTGCATCGGTGTGCGCATCGAGATGGAAGAGGGCAACCCGTTTGTCTACGAAGTGAGCCTGGATGCTTACTCGTCGGCGCCGAGCGACCTGCCGGAAGAAGAGCGCACCCGCTACTACCGTGCCGAGGTCTACCTGCACAACGGGCCTCAGGAGTACGACCTGATGGGCTTTGCCCAGGAACAGATCACCCGGGACGTGCTCGATCAGTTTGAAAGCCATCGGCAGCTCCTTGGCCGTGTCTATAGCTGATGCCTGAAAGGAGCGGCGCCCTCACTGGCGCCGCTTTTTTTATGCCGAAACAGAGATCAAATGTGGGAGCTGGCTTGCCTGCGATAGCTATGTTGGATTCACCATTGCTGTCGCAGGCAAGCCAGCTCCCACATTGACCCAGTTCATTCAGCCGATCTGTGCACTGCTCAGCCGAGGTTCTTGCCCAGCAGGGCATGGTAGAGCTCACTGTCCCCCAGAATCCCCACCACCTGGTTGTTGTCATGCAACACCAGCTTGTTGCCGGTGTGATAACGAATCTGCAGCGCATCGCGCATGCCGATGTTGGAGTCCACCAGTGTCGGCACCCGGCCCAGACCTTCCACCGGTTGCCCCGGCGCCCAGTTCTGCAGGTTCATCACCGCGCCATTCTGGCGAGCACCGGTGATGGTGTTGCCTTCGGCCAGGTCCAGCCATGAGTCGCCACCCGGATCGAGGCACACCGAACCGTTCACGCGCTTGCAGTTGTCCAAGGTGCGCATCAGGCTGCGGCCGCACAGCACGTTGAGCGGGTTGGTATGGGCGACGAAGGTGCGCACATAGTCGTCCGCCGGGTTCAGCACGATCTCTTCCGGCACGCTGTACTGGATGATCTTGCCGTCTTTCATGATCGCGATGCGGCTGCCCAGCTTGAGCGCTTCATCGAGGTCGTGGCTGACGAACACGATGGTCTTGCTCAGCTTGCGTTGCAGCTCCAGCAACTCGTCCTGCAGGCCCTGGCGGATCAGCGGGTCGAGGGCGGAGAAAGGTTCGTCCATCAGCAGGATGTCGGCGTCCATCGCCAACGCACGCGCCAGGCCGACGCGCTGCTGCATGCCGCCGGAGAGTTCATCCGGCTTCTTGTTGCGCCACTGGGTCAGGCCCACCAGCTCGAGTTTCTCATCCACCAGCTTGCGGCGGTCTTTCTCCGGGCGGCCCTGCATTTCCAGGCCGAAGCTGATGTTTTCGCGCACTGTCAGCCAGGGCATCAGGGCGAACTTCTGGAACACCATGGCGATGCGCTTGGTGCGCATCATTTTCAGCTCGGCGGGCGTGCACGACGCGATGTCGATCTGGCGCCCTTCATGCTCCACGAACAGCTGGCCACGGCTGACGGTATTGAGGCCGTTGATGCAACGCAGCAGGCTCGACTTGCCGGACCCGGAGAGGCCCATGAGCACGCAGATCTCGCCTTTCTCGATATCCAGGCTGGCTTTTTCAACGCCGACAATCTGCCCGGTCTTTTTCAGGATTTCGTTGCGGTGCATCCCCTGGTCCAGCAGCTTGAGGGCTTCGCGTGGGTCCTTGGAGAAGATCACATCGACCTTGTCGAATCGGATAATGCTCATGCATCACCCCCTACTTTGGCATCGGGTTGTTTGCAGATGCGGTCGAGCATGATGGCGAGCAATACGATCGCCAGGCCGGCTTCGAAACCGAGGGCGATATCGGCGGTGTTCAGCGCGTTGACCACCGGCTTGCCGAGGCCGTCGGCGCCTACCAGGGCCGCGATCACCACCATCGACAACGACAGCATGATGCATTGGGTAATGCCGGCGGCAATGCTCGGCATGGCGTGGGGCAGTTCAATGCGCGAGAGCAACTGACGGCGCGAGCAGCCAAAGGCCTTGCCGGCGTCCATCAACTCTTGCGGTACATCGCGGATACCCAGGTAGGTCAGGCGGATCGGCGCGGCAATCGCGAACACCACCGTGGATATCAGCCCGGGCACCACACCCAGCCCGAAGAGGGTCAGGGTAGGGATGAGGTAGACGAAGGTCGGTACGGTCTGCATCAGATCGAGCACCGGCCGCATCAGGGTGTAGAACATCGGCTTGTGCGCGGCAACAATGCCCAGCGGCACACCGATGACCACGCAGACCAGGGTGGCGAACAGCACCTGCGCGAGGGTTTCCATGGTTTCCTGCCAGTACCCCAGGTTGAGGATCAGCAGGAACGAGGCGATGACAAATACAGTCAGGCCCCACTTGCGTTGAATGAAGTGAGCCAGCAGCGCAATCAGACCGATCAATGCCAGCGGATTGAACCAGGTCAGCGCAAACGTCACGCCGTGGATCATCGTTTCCAGCGTCGATGCGATTGCGTCGAAATAGTTGGCGCCGTGTTGGGTCAACCATTCGACGAAGGCAGCGATGTACTGGCCTAGTGGGATTTTCTGTTCAGTCAGCATGGTAGTGAATGTCCACATGCGAAGGGGAAAACATCCCAGGCCAGCGCACCGGCCTGGGGTCAGCGGGTGTTATTTGGCGAGATAAGCTTTGACGGCCTCCAGACCGGGTTTGCCATCGACGGTGGTGACGCCTGCGAGCCAGGTGTCGAGCACTTGCGGGTTGGCCTTCAGCCAGGCCTTGGCCGCTGCATCGGGTTTCTGTTTTTCGTCCAGGACTTTACCCATCAGGGTGCTTTCCATGTTCAGGGTGAACACCAGGTTTTTCAGCAACTGGCCGACGTTACTGCATTCCTGGGTGTAGCCCTTGCGGGTGTTGGTGTAGATGGTGGCCTGGCCGTAGTTGGGGCCGAACGAGTCGTCACCCCCGGTCAGGTACTTCATTTTGAAGCGAGTGTTCATCGGGTGCGGTTCCCAGCCGAGGAACACGATGGCCTGGTCGCGCTTGGTGGCGCGTTCGACCTGGGAGAGCATGCCGGCTTCGCTGGATTCGACGACTTTGAAGCCGGCGGTTTTCAGGCCGAAGGCGTCTTTGTCGATCAACGTCTGGATAGTGCGGTTGCCGTCGTTACCCGGCTCGATGCCGTAGATCTTGCCCCCCAGCTCATCCTTGAATTTGGCGATATCGGCGAAGTCTTTCAGGCCTTTGTTGTACAGCGCTTCGGGTACCGCCAGGGTGTACTTGGCGTTCTCCAGGTTGGCGCGCACGGTTTCCACGGTGCCGGCATCACGGTACTGCTTGATGTCGTTTTCCATGGTCGGCATCCAGTTGCCGAGGAAGATGTCCATGTTCTTGCCGTCGGCCAGCGACTTGTAGGTCACAGGTACCGAAATCATCGTGGTGCGCGGCTTGTAGCCCAGGCCCTTGAGGACTTCGCTGGTGGTCGCGGTGGTGACGGTGATGTCGGTCCAGCCGACATCGGAGAAATTGACGGTCTGACATTGTGCCGGTTCTGCAGCGTGCGCCAGGACTGGCAGACTCAGCATGGCGGCCAACAACAACGAGGGTGAACCTTTCATCTGGGTAGACTCCTGTGTTTTTTCTGGCGGCATTCGCCGCGCTTTATATGTGTTGCGGTTGGAACGTGCGACGCAGCGGCGGCGCGGTGCCTTGCAAACGAGTCGAGACTGATCATGTACCAGTGAAAATCTGACGCCTACAGGGGGCGTCGTATCCAGTACAGGGATGGTCGTATCCAGTGTCGGTGACGTCGCTTACAGATTTTTCCAAAGGCAAAACTGCAGTTTTCAACGATCTGCACCGCTAAAAACGGCCAAAACGCCTGATCGCACGAGAGCGACGCTGGTGAGCATGGGTACGTCGGTGTGAGACGCCGTGACGGCGGATAAAAGCTTGATGATGCCGCCATCTGGGCGATCTGAGCGTAGCAGCTCCTTGGTGTCCGGTTTGCTCACCTGCGGAGTCCCACGTTAATGGCTATCAGCGTTTTCGACCTGTTCAAGATCGGCATCGGGCCTTCTAGTTCTCACACCGTCGGCCCCATGCGCGCCGCGGCGTTGTTCGTCCAGGCATTGCGTGAACGTGAACTGTTGGAACAAGTCAGGCGCGTCGAAGTTCAGCTCTACGGCTCATTGTCGGCCACCGGCATTGGCCACGGCAGCGACACCGCGACCATCATGGGCCTGATGGGCGAGTGGCCCGACGCGATCGATCCGGCGCAGATCGGCCTGCGTATCCACACCCTGCGCGAGACCGACACGCTGCTGCTGGATGGGCGCTTGCCGGTGCCGTTTGTGTGGGCACGCGACATGCGCCTGCTCGACGAAAACCTGCCCTTTCATCCCAACGCCATGACCCTGGTGGTGTTCGGCGATGACGGTGAGTTGCATCGCGACACCTACTATTCGGTGGGCGGCGGTTTTGTCGTGGATGAAGCCCAGGCGCAGAGTGGCGTGGCGGATATGGACCGCACCGAGCTGCCCTATGATTTTTCCAGCGCGGTGGAGTTGTTGCAGCTGTGCAAGACCCACAACCTGCGCGTCGCCGAGTTGATGTTGGCGAATGAAAAAACCTGGCGCTCGGAAGACGAAATCCGCAGCGGCCTGATGAAACTCTGGCGCGCCATGCAGGCGTGTGTGGAGGAGGGGCTCAAGCACGAGGGCATCTTGCCGGGCGGCCTGAACGTGCGCCGCCGCGCGGCCAAGTTGCACCGCAGTTTGCTGGAGCTGAACAAACCCAATGTGATCGGCTCGACCTTGAGCGCGATGGAGTGGGTCAACCTGTTCGCCCTCGCGGTCAATGAAGAAAACGCTGCCGGTGGACGCATGGTCACCGCACCCACCAACGGCGCGGCGGGGATCATCCCGGCAGTGCTGCACTACTTCATGAAATTCAGCGAGGAAGTGACCGAAGCCAACGTGGTCGACTACCTGCTCGGCGCTGCGGCGGTGGGCATCCTGTGCAAGAAGAACGCCTCGATCTCCGGTGCCGAGGTCGGGTGCCAGGGCGAAGTCGGCTCGGCTTGTGCGATGGCCGCCGCCGGCTTGGCGGAAATCCTCGGCGCCACGCCGGAGCAACTGTGCAACGCGGCGGAGATCGGCCTGGAACACAACCTCGGCCTGACCTGCGACCCGGTGGGCGGATTGGTGCAAGTGCCGTGCATCGAGCGCAATGCGATTGCGGCGGTGAAGGCGATCAACGCGGCGCAGATGGCCCTGCGCGGTGATGGCCAGCACTTCATCTCGCTCGACCGGGTGATCCGCACCATGCGCGATACCGGGGCGGACATGCACGACAAGTACAAGGAAACCTCGCGCGGTGGGTTGGCGGTGAGCGCGGTGGAGTGTTGACCACCTTTGCCGGTGGGCGGCTTGTTGTGGCGAGCGGGCTTGCCCCGCGTTGGGCCGCGCAGCAGCCCCAATAACTTCACTGAGTTCGTTCAGGAATATCGAGGTGTCAGGTTCTGGGGCTGCTGCGCAGCCCAACGC
>NZ_JASCPP010000083.1:0-32404 GCF_029959745.1 Pseudomonas sp. PS01298
GGCTTGTCAGGGTCGCAATTTTGTGCTAGCGCGCTCCTCTGTGTGCTTGATATGTTTTTAACTGAAAACGCAATGCACAGCTGTCTCTAAAATAAGGGAGACGTATCTCTCTGTGCCATATAGTAGCTCCCAGCTTTTTAAAGGGTTGTGATATCGGGCGGGCTATATTGTCCCTCGATTCCTGAATTTTCGTGTTTCAGGACTATTGACAAATTTCACGCTCCGGAGGCTGTGACCCCGATTAGCGGTGATACGTTTCTGCTTGTCTGGGACGTTGAAGGCGTGGCATCTGCCCCGGGAAGTGGCACAATTACAAGATTGCGATCGCATGAGCGAGTATGGCGTTGGACCTCACCCGCTTTTTTGTTTTGCTCCACCACGACTTGCATCGCTTGGATGGACACGTTAGGGATTGGAAATGACTACGATATTAGTAACGGGTGCCGATGGTTTTATTGGTTCGCATTTGACCGAATTGCTGGTACGTGAGGGGTACAGCGTCAAAGCGCTCTCTCAATACAATTCGTTCAACTACTGGGGATGGCTGGAGGATGTGGATTGCCTTCCTCAGATTGAGGTACTCAACGGTGATGTGCGGGATCCCCATTATTGCAAGCACATCACCAAAGGCGTTGATATTGTTTTTCATTTGGCTGCTTTGATTGCCATTCCTTACTCGTATGTGGCTCCTGATAGCTATGTCGATACTAACGTGAAAGGTACGCTGAACATTTGCCAGGCTGCATTGGAAAATGGGGTGAAGCGTATCATTCACACCTCGACGAGTGAGGTGTATGGAACCGCTCAATACGTGCCGATCGACGAAAAACACCCTTTGCAGGCGCAATCTCCATACAGCGCATCCAAGATAGGTGCGGACGCAATGGCGATGAGCTTTTTCAATGCTTTCGACCTACCCTTGACGATTGCTCGCCCATTCAACACCTATGGCCCACGACAATCGGCACGTGCCGTTATTCCCACTATCATTAGCCAGATTGCCAGTGGGCAGAAGCAAATCAAGCTGGGCGATGTCACACCCACCCGTGATTTCAATTATGTCGCCGATACCTGCCGCGGTTTTCTTGAATTGGCTCGATGTGATCAAGCCATTGGAGAAACCGTAAACATTGGTTCCAACTTTGAAATTTCTGTGGGCGACACGCTCGATCTGATTCGTAAGCTGATGGGCAGCGACGTCGAGTTCCTCACTGACGATCAGCGGATGCGTCCTGGTAAGTCTGAAGTTTTTCGGCTGTGGTGTGACAATTCAAAAATTCACGCTTTGACGGGTTTTAAGCCGGCTTATGACATCCAGCGCGGGCTCCAGGAGACCATTGATTGGTTTACTCGGCCCGAGAATCTCGCCAAATACAAAGCTGACATCTACAACGTCTGAGGTGTGTCGATGTACCGATCCCTTGTCTCGTTTATCCGCGAGCATTATTCCACTAATGACTTCATTCCTCTCCATGCCCCAGTATTTTCGGGTAACGAGCAAGCCTATGTAGCGCAGACTATCGAGTCGAGCTTCGTGTCTAGCGTTGGCGCATTCGTGGACCGCTTTGAGCACGATATGCAGTGCTACACCGGTAGTCCACGCGCGGTCGCGACGGTGAATGGTACGGCTGCCCTGCATATTGCGTTGCTTTTGGCAGGGGTTAGCCGTGGCGACCTGGTCATCACTCAGTCGTTGACGTTTGTCGCAACGTGCAATGCAATCGCTTATTGCGGTGCTGAACCGGTGTTCGTGGACGTGGATCGTCATACCTTGGGGCTCTCGCCAGAAGCGTTGGAGATCTGGCTGGAGTCCGAAGCGGTCTTGGATTCGGATGGGTGCTGCCGTTTGCGCAGTGATGGGCGAGTTGTTCGTGCTTGCTTACCGATGCACACATTTGGACATCCAGCCGATCTGGATGGCTTGGTTGGGGTTTGCGCGAAATGGGGCCTGGCGTTGGTAGAGGACGCCGCCGAATCGCTGGGCAGCCTTTACAAGGGGCGACATACCGGGACCTTTGGGTTGGTAGGTACGCTTAGCTTTAACGGAAACAAGATCATTACTACGGGTGGCGGCGGAATGATCCTGGCCGACGAAGTTCTAGGTGCGCGGGCCAAGCACCTCACCACTACGGCGAAACAACCTCATCCGTATGAGTACGTCCACGACGAGATTGGATATAACTATCGCCTGCCCAACCTTAATGCAGCGCTGGGATGTGCCCAGTTGGAGCAACTTGAGCTTTTTGTAGAGACAAAGCGTGCCTTGGCACATGCCTATGCAGGCGAGCTTGCAGATACTGATTTGCAGTTTGTCACTGAGCCCGAGGGCTGTCGTTCAAACTTTTGGCTCAATGCAGTTATTTGCGAGACTTCCGGGCAGCGTGACGACCTTTTGAAGTTCACCAATGAGCAAGGGGTCATGACGCGCCCTATCTGGACATTAATGAATCGCTTGCCAGCCTATTCGCACTGCCTGCACGGTGATCTGAGCAACGCGCAATGGCTGGAGTCTCGTGTAGTCAATCTCCCCAGCAGTGTCTACCTCCGGGGCGCTGAATGACGCGCAAGGTCGCGGTATTTACGGGTACACGGGCAGAGTATGGTCTGCTCTATTGGCTCATGACCGAGATTCGACAGGATCCGTCGCTTGAGCTGCAGATTATTGTTGGCGGCATGCATCTATCCCCAGAGTTTGGCGAGACTTGGCGGACCATTGACGCTGATGGTTTCGGCATCGATGCAAAAGTTGAAATGCTGCTGTCATCGGATACCCCGGTAGGCGTGGCAAAATCCATGGGGCTTGGTACGATCGGTTTTGCTGACGCATTGGATCGTCTCCGGCCCGATGTTCTAGTGGTACTTGGGGACAGGTTTGAAGCACTGAGTATTGCTCAGGTCGCGTTGGTCATGCGCATTCCCATTGCTCACCTGCATGGAGGAGAGCTCACTGAGGGTGCCTACGATGACGGAATTCGGCATGCATTGACGAAAATGGCGTACTTGCATTTTGTGGCTGCCCGGCAGTATCAGTCGCGTGTAATTCAGATGGGTGAGGCCCCTGAGCGCGTATTCAATGTCGGGGCGGTTGGCCTAGATCATCTGAAGCGAACTCCTCTTATGTCGCTGGAGGAGCTCCGTGAAAGCCTGAAGTTTGCCCTTCATCAGCCTTTTCTGCTGGTGACCTATCATCCTGTCACCATGGCTGACGAAGATCCCGAGCAAAGCTTTTTAGCAGTTCTTGAGGCCTTAGACGATTTTCCTGATTATCAGGTCATTATCACTTATCCCAATGCCGACAATGGCGGACGGGCCATTATTCCGTTGTTAGAAGCTTTTGCTGCAATGCACCCAAACCGTGTTCTCGCTATACCTTCTCTAGGGTTTCGCCGTTACCTGAGCGTTGTCAATTTGGCCGCTGCGGTAGTTGGCAACTCGTCGAGCGGCATTATTGAGGTTCCCTCGTTTGGCGTGCCCACGGTCAATATTGGTGTTCGTCAAGCCGGTCGCTTGTGTGCGGATTCCATTCTTCATTGCGCCGCAACCAAGATGGCAGTGACGCAAGCGCTGACGAATGTGTTGACGTCAGAATTCCTTGCGGCATGCAAGTTAACCGTTAACCCCTATGGAGAAGGTGATGCTGCGCGTAGCATCGTTGACGTGCTGAAAACGTTTGACCTCGGTGCGCAAAAGACCTTTCATGACTTGAGCTGAAGAATGAATACACAAAACAATGACTCCGTTTATGTAATCGCTGAAGCGGGTGTTAACCATAACGGCGACCGGGAACGTGCGTTTGCGCTTGTAGATATCGCTGCTGAAGCGGGAGCCGATGCGGTTAAATTCCAGACGTTTGATGCGCGTAAGTTGGCTTCGGTCAGCGCACCCAAGGCCAGCTACCAAAAGCAGACGACCGATCAGGCGGAAAGCCAGTTGGACATGCTCAAGAAACTGGAGCTGCCTAGAGAGTGGCATCACGACCTCATGGCGCACGCAGGCAAGCTAGGTATCGATTTTCTGAGTACTGCATTCGATAGCGAAAGCCTGGATTTTCTTGCCAATCTGCAGATCCCCCTGTTCAAAATCCCATCAGGTGAACTGACCAACGGGCCCCTGCTTTGGCGGTTTGCTCGGACCGGACGACCTTTGGTGCTGTCCACGGGAATGGCGACGCTAAGCGAAGTCGAACAGGGGCTGGCGATTATCGCTCATGCTAAAGAGCATGAGCAGGAGCCGGCAAACATGGATGAGGTTTGGAGATACTGGAGTTGTGCCGAGGCCCGTCAGCATTTAGTCGGCTCGGTGACATTGCTGCATTGCACTTCACAGTATCCAACGCCTTTGGAAGAGGTGAACTTGCGGGCGATGGATACCCTAAAGCACGCGTTCGGCCTCCCTGTAGGTTACTCAGATCACACCGAGGGACTGTTGGTGCCCGTCGCTGCTGTTGCTCGAGGCGCGACGGTGATCGAGAAGCACTTCACTACGGACCGATCGCTTCCCGGGCCTGACCATAAGGCTTCGCTCGAGCCCCTTGAGTTAAAAGAAATGGTTGCTCGTATTCGCGGTATCGAGATGATATTAGGGGATGGTAAAAAATCACCACTGCCCAGTGAGTGGGATACCCGTCAGGCTGCCCGGCAACAAGTCATTGCTGCCCGCGCAATTTCAAATGGGCAGCCGTTCGCGCGTGATGACCTCTCCACTGCACGTTGTGGTTCAGGCCTGCCGGCAACATTGTTGTGGGAGAAAGTCGGACGTCCTGCGGGAAGGGCTTATCAGCCGGGTGAGATCATTGAATGAACTCGGTCACCCAGCAACGCGTCGTTCCTCCGATCATTATTATCGGCGCTGGCGGACACGCCAAGGTGCTGCTGTCTTTGCTGCGTGCCCTGAAAATGCCGGTCAAAGGTGTCTGTGACCCCGCGTTGAGAGACAGAAAGGGCGAAATGTGGCGAGAAATTCCCATTCTAGGTGGTGATGAAGCGCTGCAGGGGATCAGCCCAGCCGATGTTTTGCTGGTCAACGGTGTCGGCCAACTAGCTGGAAGCAGCCGTAGGCGTGCGTTGTACGAATTATTGGTCGTACAGGGATTTACATTCCCCTCACTCGTCCATCCCGCCGCCTGGGTGGACGAGTCGGTATGTCTGGAAGATGGAGTGCAGGTAATGGCTGGCGCAATCATCCAGGCGGATGTGCGAATAGGGAGGAACACGATCATAAATACCGGGGCTGCCGTCGATCATGACTGTATAATTGGTCGTCACACGCATGTGGCCCCGTCCGCCGTGTTGTGCGGCGGGGTGGTTACCGGCGAAGCAAGCTTCATTGCAGCGGGTGCTACCGTCATCCAGGGCATAATGATTGGCGAATCAGCTATCGTGGGCGCTGGTGTCACAGTGGTCAAGGATGTCCCTGCCGGTCAAGTCGTTCTGGGGGCAGCCGCTCGTATCAAGGAATCGAAACATAATGTTCAGTCGAAGAAATCATGAAACCAGTTGATCATCAGTTGTGGCGCACCGCATTGCTCCCCGTCGGAGCCACTATCCAACAGGCGATCAGCAACCTCGACGAGTCCGGATTACAGATCGTGCTGGTTATATCCGCTGACGGTCGCTTACTGGGAAGTGTCACTGATGGTGATGTTCGGCGAGCCTTGCTCAAAGGGCTGCAGCTCGACAGTGCTGTGCAAGACATCATGTTCACGGCGCCACTGGTCGTGCCACCGGAACTCGGCCGTGAAATGGTCCTGCATTTGATGCATGCCAACAAGATCCATCAGCTGCCGATCGTTGATATAGAGCGCCGTGTGGTGGGGCTGCATCTGTGGGACGAAGTCGTCGAACCTGCGAATCGCCCGAACACGATGGTGATCATGGCCGGCGGACTGGGCAAGCGTCTGCTGCCTTTCACCGAAGATTGTCCTAAGCCGATGTTACCGGTGGGCGGTAAGCCTATGCTGGAGCGGATCATTGAGCGCGCAAAAAGCGAAGGTTTTTGCCGTTTCATTGTCGCGATTCATTATCTCGGTCACATGATCGAAGAGTACTTTGGAGATGGGGGCAAGTGGGGAATCGAAATTCGCTACCTTCGTGAAGATTCTCCATTGGGCACCGCCGGCGCAATCAGTCTCTTAAGTCCGCGTCCGATGGAGCCCTTCCTAGTTACCAATGGTGACGTGCTAAGCGATATCCGCTACGGGGAAATTCTTGACTTTCATGCACGCCACGACGCAAAGGCGACGATGGCGGTACGTTTGCATGAATGGCAGAACCCGTTTGGCGTGGTGCGCACCGAAGGGATTACCATCACCGGGTTTGATGAGAAGCCTGTATACCGTACTCATGTCAATGCCGGCATCTATGTTCTGGCCCCGAGTGTGCTCGATGAGCTGGTGGTAGGGCAGCAGTGTGATATGCCTACGCTGTTCGAGCGCATTCAACGCTTAGGGCAGAACACCATCGCTTATCCGATGCACGAGCCCTGGCTAGACGTAGGTAGACCTGACGATCTTCAGAAAGCCCGAAGCCAATATCTAGTTTGAATACGTTTTTGTAATTGGAGAATGATTTGAAAATTTCCCCTAGTCCGTCCACTGATTTGTCCCGATTCTCCAAACCTGTGCATGAATTGGACGTTTTGTACGGCCTCCCGCGTGACGTCAAGTTTTGCAAAATTTGCAACATGTCGAATCAGCAGCCAATGTCGAGCAATGAATATGCGCACAGTCATAGCTCGACGAAGACTACATTGAGCTTTGACGAAGAAGGCGTATGTCACGCATGCCGGTTTAATAAGTTAAAAGAAACGGGTGAGATTGATTGGGACGAGCGCGAGCGTGAGTTGCAAGAGCTTTGTAATCAATACCGGAAATCTGACGGCTCTTATGACTGTATTGTCGGTGGCAGTGGCGGAAAAGACAGTGCCATGCAGTCCCACCTACTTAAGTACAAATATGGAATGAATCCACTGACTGTTACATGGTCACCTCATTTGTACACTGATATCGGCTGGAAAAACTTTCAGAATTGGCTGCATATAGGCGGTTTTGATAATTTTTTGTACACGCCTAATGGAAAGATTCACCGGTTGTTGACGCGTAATGCGACTATTAACCTTTTGCATCCTTTTCAGCCATTTATTTTAGGTCAGAAGACATTTGTGGCGAAAATGGCGGCGCAATTAAATATTCCTCTTATTTTCTACGGTGAAATGCCAGGTGAATATGGAGAAAAAATCTCCCACAAAACATCTAGCTATGCGGCCGCCAGCCAGGCCGGAGAGGCCGAGGGCTTCTCACTTGATTATATTGGCGATACGGATGTTAGAGACATCTATCTAGGTGGGCAGCAGATCGGTAAGTATCTCGATGATGGTGTTCCGCTGGTAGATCTGAAAAGTTACCTGCCTATGCCGCCGGATGTGCTCGAAAGGAAAGGTATCGACTTCAAGTATCTAGGCTATTATAAAAAGTGGGTGCCGCAGGAAGCCTATTATTACGCGGTCGAAAATACCGGTTTTGAGGCTAATCCTGTCCGTACTGAAGGTACTTACTCTAAATATAATAGCCTCGACGATAAAGTGGATGGGTTTTTCTATTTCACACGCTGGATAAAATTTGGTGTCGGCCGAACAATGATGGACTCCGCGCAAGAAATTCGGAATCATCATATCGATAAGGAAGAAGCTTGTGCGCTGATGCGACGTTATGAAGGTGAGTATCCTGCTCGTTATGAAAAGGAATTTTTAGAGTACATCAGTATGGAGCGCGATGAATTTCTAGCTATTTGTGATCGCTTCCGCTCTCCACATCTTTGGCATGTAGTTGATGGAGAGTGGAAGTTGCGCTATACGCCTTGGGACCAAAAGAGATCTGGTGAATGAGCAATACCCGTCTGATCGCGCGCCTTGATGTCAAAGGTGCCAATTTGATCAAAGGTATTCATTTGGAGGGGCTGCGAGTAATCGGTCCCCCCAGTGACTTTGCCGCTAGGTATTACGAGCAAGGTATTGATGAACTTATATACATGGATTGCGTAGCCAGCCTTTATGGGCGCAATAGTCTTGGTCATTTAATTCAGCAAACAGCAGAAAATGTCTTCATTCCCATGACGGTTGGCGGAGGTGTTCGCACGGTTGATGACGTAACCCACCTGTTGCGGTGCGGCGCCGACAAAGTGGCTGTCAATACAGCGGCGGTCAACCAACCCTCATTAATCACGGAAATAGCAAGGCGCTTCGGTAGCCAGTGCATGGTGCTTTCCATCGAGGCCAAGCGTGTAGGACCTGAGCGTTGGGAGGTCTTTACCGACAATGGTCGGGAAAGCACTGGACTTGATGTGGTTGAATGGGCTGTTAAGGGGGCATCATTGGGTGCGGGTGAGATTTTGCTGACATCTGTTGACCAAGAGGGTACCCGCAAAGGCTTTGACTTACCCCTAGTACAGGCTATCAGCCAGATAGTGGACATTCCGGTAATCGCCAGTGGGGGAATGGGGAAAGCTGCCGATATTGTTACTGCAGTTTCTGCTGGCGCGGATGCCGTTGCAATGGCCGATATTCTACATTACAACCGTGCAGCGCTGATGGACATCCGTCGCGACGTAATAGCTGGTGGGATAAGAGTGCGTGATATATGAGTGACGTAATCAGCCTCATTGATTATGGCGTAGGCAATCTGCTCAGCGTACAGCGAGCATTGGAGCATTGTGGTGCCAAGGTCGAACTTGTAAATACACCTGAGCAATTGAAGCGTGCTGGTAAGGTTCTGTTACCCGGAGTAGGAGCTTACGCAAATGCTATGTCCATGTTGTCGGAGAATGGCATGAGCGAGGCCTTGAAGGCCTTTGCCCAAACAGGAAAACCGCTATTGGGAATCTGCTTGGGAATGCAACTATTACTGGACAGTAGTACCGAGTTTGGATTCGTGGAAGGGCTCGGGCTTATTCCCGGGACGGTAATGCCCATACCCAATGCCGATGTACACGGGGCATCGGTGAAGGTTCCTAATATCGGCTGGCGCGATTTGGTAGCGACGACAGGGCGTCAGAGTTGGGAGGGGACATTGTTACATGACACTCCGCCTTTGAAGAATTCCGTCTATTTTGTACATTCATTCATGGCCGTCCCGACCTCTGCCATGCACCGTGTTGCAAATTGCGAATATGGAGGAACGGCAATAGCGGCGGTGATCGAGAATGAAAATGTGTGGGGCGCCCAATTTCATCCCGAGAAGAGTGGAGAAGTTGGTTTGTCAATGCTGAATACTTTTGTAAGGCTCAAATGAATATTCTTGCAATTGTGCCTGCACGTGGGGGTTCAAAGCGCCTACCAGGAAAGAATATAAAGCTGCTGGGTGATCGACCGCTGATAGCGTGGACTATTGACGCTGCGAAGTTAAGCGGTGAATTCATGGATATTCTTGTTACGACCGATGATGTCAAGATCGCCAACGCGGCTGAACGATGCGGAGGAGTAATTCTTCATAGGCGTAGTGCTGAGCTCTCGAGTGATACAGCGAGTAGCTATGATGTCGTCATGGATGCGCTTGATAAGTACGAATCCGTATCTCGCGTTAGGGTGCAAGGAGTGATGCTACTCCAGCCTACATCACCATTCCGCACGGCTGAGTCTATCGGCGCGGCAGTGCGCCTATTCTCCTCTAGCAAAGCACCAGTGGTAAGTGTTTGTCGCTCAGAAGTCCATCCTGCTTGGACATTCAAGATTAATGGTGTGTCACTGGATCCATTTCTCGGATGGGATGATCTTATACTTCGGTCTCAAGAACTTCCTGCTGCCTATACGCTGACGGGTTCAATCTACCTCATCACTCCAGAGGATCTCCGAAGGCATAAACGCTTTTTAATTCCTGGGACGCAGCCTTTAGTGACCAGCCATGGAGCAGAAGCGCTCGATATCGACACGGCGGATGATTGGCAGGAAGCCTTGCGTCATCTGGCATACTTGCATCCGTAAATTATTCACAATAATCATTTTCATTCATTATTCAACGCATGCGTAATGTTAGTCGCATAACAATGGATATACGGGTGCTGAGTTCTGATAATGAGCCTTAAAAAAATAAGCAGCGCGGCGTTTATTTACACGTTATCCAATGGCCTCGTCGCGGGATCGCAGTTGCTGCTGCTTTTTTACAGTGCCTATGTCCTTCCCGCTCACGCCTTAGGCACACAAACGTTATTCATGGCTGTTGTTGCGCTCTCTACTCAAGTTCTCGGCCTTGGTTTGGTCGCAGCGTTTCAAAGGGATTTTTTTGCATCCGAGCCGCATCAGCGATCCTTATACCTTTCGACTATAATCTGGGCCGTGATCGGTTTTGGCCTTATCTGCTGCGTCTTTGCGACAGGTGTGGAGGCTGCAATTGCCTCTCGTTGGGATATTCCTGGCTTTATACTTCCTTTTGCGCTGCTCGGTGCACTGGGGCAGGCAGTTCAGCAGTTTTTACTCATTGTCTGGCAGTCCGAAAACCTGTCGAAGAAATATCTGTGCTACATGATTTTTTTCTGCGTTTTGCAGCTCGCTGTTCCGGTTGCACTCTTGAATTTTTGGGGGGTGAGATGGGAGAGCGCTGTCTACGGGCTTACAGGGGTCTTTATTGTGGGTGGACTGATATCCCTCTCAATTCTCTGGAGCAAAGGATATTTGCGTTTTTCGTTGAATGGGCATTATTTCAAAAAGGCTATTATTTACGGTCTACCATTGGTCCCCTATCAGGTTGCGGGTTGGGGAATGGCTATGCTGGATCGGTTTATCATCACCGCGGCCTATGGAGTTGCAGTGGCGGGTTACTATGCCTTGGCGTTCCAGGTCTCGCAGCTGGTGAATATCGCATCCAGTGGCTGTGTGCAAGCATTTACCCCCTGGCTCTACAAGATTCTTGGCGATCGACAAGTTCGAACCGATGAAACAGTTAGGCTAGTAATGGTATACGCTGCGGTGTTGGCTTTGCTCTGTCTGCTCGGTTATTTTTCCTTCAAGGTTGTAGTTGTTTTAATAGATCAAGAATCTTATCGGCAAGCGTTTGAGTTTACGCCCTGGCTATTTTTGGCAATGTTTTTCAACGGGATGTACAGAATCGCCAGTAGCTACTGCCTATACTACGGTCATACGAGCGCACTCGCATGGATGATCGGAGGAGTAGCATTATTCAGCGTTACACTAAATTGGTATTTAGTCCCTATGCACGGCGCGATTGTGGCATCCTGGGTCTCATGCGTGTCGTTTGCATTGCTGTTTTTCTCGACGTTGGTTTTTGCTCGCTGTAGGTATAGCGTATGAGGAGTAATATTTTTGTTGTACCTACTGATACTGTTCAGTCCGCTTCTTGGTTGGCTGGATTTTGTCTCGCCTTTCCGTTTGCATATCCGGGTGTTCCGTATTACTGGATAGCCTTCAGCGTTTTCGGCTTGATGTTCTTATTTGGCAGGCGTCAGTTTTTGTCGAGAGTGTTGGTGCTGATCATCCTCGGGATGTTAAGCGCATTGCTTTCCAGCTATGTTGGGCTTTCGGGCTATGATATTGGTGAGCGCCAAGTGATAGGATCTGTTCTATTTTACTGTTTCTTTATTTTTGGTAGTTTGATTCCTGATCTTCAAAAATTTTATAAGGGTTTGTTCGCTGGTGTCTGCGTAGTTGCTCTTCTTGTTTTTGTATGCTTTTTTATAGAGCGACCTTATGAAGCAGGATTGGAGATGTTTTCGCTTCCTGAATATCGATTGTGGGGCGTTCGTTACTTTCCCGACTGGCCAAATTACTTAGCGTTTCTGCTCGCGTTAGGCTTCTTGCTCGGCATGTTTATAGAGCATCGCCCTAAATGGGCGCTCGTCTGCCTTGCGGCGGCTTTTATGACCACCTCCAGAACCCCGTTATTCGCTCTCGCTATTTTCATGATTTTTACCGTGTTGAAAATTGAGTCGAAAACACGTGTGATTGTCCTGGCATCATGTGTTGGTGCGCTACTTTTACTCGCTGTATTGTTATTGCCAACTTTAGATTTAAGCGGTGAGTTTTTTGCTCGGATGTTCTTGTTTTCTGATCGGGCGGAGGTCTACCTCTCAGCTGTGGAGCTCATTAAGGCATCTCCGGTGTTGGGGAGTGGCGCAGTACTCCTAGATGAACGGGTTGGGAATTTTGGAGCCGCATCTTTTCATAATACGTACCTTGATATTCTGGTACGCCAGGGGTTGTTAGGTTTTCTGATATTTCTAGTGCTGATAGTCCCGTTCGGGCGTACTATCAAGAGGGAGTACCTGTGGGTGATTGCACCATTTGTGCTGTATTTTTTGATTTCTTCATTTTTTCAGAACTTTTTAAAGCATCCGCATTTTTTGATGATTTACTCTGCGTTATTGATTGGTTTAAAACGTCATGAGGACGCTTGAAGTGAGTCTCGAACATTGTACATTGTCAGATGGATCGGTTATCCATATTGGTGAGATTAGAGATAAGTGTGCTCAAAGTATATTCCAAACAAGCTTATTTTATGATGTATGCGATTTTCTCGCGCGTGCGCACAAGCTTGATGGTCTAGAGCATAAGGTGTTGGTGAATTTGTATGCCTTGAAATCTTCCAGGGTCAAAGATATTGCGGCGCTGGCTTATTATGTCAATGAGCATGTTGACGGCGTTTTTGAAGTTTGCGCGCTTGACGACTCTATTGCGGTTTTGCAAGAGCTTATCGGTGCTGAATCTATTGTATTTCGGCGTCTGGGTGGAGCCCCTCATGCCTATATAGAAAAAGCGAACAGACAGGCCATTGCGATGAAAATCATTCTTAATCGTCTGTTTCGGCTTGTTCCATCTCGCGTGAGCGTTTCGCCATCTATTGTGAGGGGATGGGTGGATGTAACTGAAGCAATGTATGCCAAGGAGGTGTTTAGCTCAAGTCTCCTTCTTTACCCCTTTCCTTTTGGTATGGCTCGGCAGTTTCGTTTTTTTAGGTCTGTGAAAAAACGCGGTGGGAAGGTTCGGTTTTCTGGTCTTCCTTATCAGCTTTCTGGCTTATTGAGGCTGCTGTTTGCAAAAGGCAGAGGGGATGTTGATGTCGTCCGTATTGAAACGTCGGCTTATCAGCGCTATGCACGGGAGCTCATAGCGGAGGGGGTTAAGGTAGTTTATACCAGTGATGAGTTCGAAGTGGCTTCGATAGCACTGTACGAGCGCTTGATCGAGGCTGGAGTAACAATTATAAATACTGCCCATGGTGTCGGCCTTTATTCGCCTTACGTAGCGTACAGTGAATTCAAAGGCATCAATGCCTCGCAGTCTAACTTCTACCAGCAACGTTGTTCCGGGTTGAAGCCGAGCATACGCAAAAGTAGGAATACTAAGCTGCCATTAGCCTCAGTCGATGCCAGCCGAGCTCTGCCACCTGCGGTCGTGTTGCTGGATCAAAACTTTTTGACCTTCAATTGTGTGGCAGAATCTAACGCCTTGGTTCAAACCCAGCGAATCCTGGAAGAATTTTGTTCGGCGAAAAATGTGCCTTTTTTTATAAAGGTTCATCCCAATAGCTCGCCGACGGAGCAATTGAATGGATCAGTTCGGGTAAGGGATTGGGCGGCTATTAGCGGTTTTCGTCCGATCTTTGTCACGGTCAATTCGACAGCTTTCTATGACGTACAAGGGTATGGACCTGTCCTCGTGTGCGATGAGCCGTCGTTTCTCCCAGAAATCTACTTTGGAGGAGAGTTGTTAGTATATCGTTATGTGAATTTGGTCGAAAAACTCTTAAATTTGATTCAGGAAGACGCGTGGTGGACTGCTGCTTCCAAGCATATGCCAAATGTAGGTGACTAATTGATCAAGCACGTTTTGCTATTTTTATACACTCAATTTCAACTGAAGGCTCTCTACCGCTTCAGAAGCGTTGGCAAAGGAGTGCGCCTCGGCAAGCGCTTGTTTGTGTTCCCGCATCGTGTCAGCCTGGGAGATTTATGTTACGTCGGCGCTGGGTGTTATCTGGACGGAGATATCACCGTGGGGGCTTTTACGATGCTTGCCAATGATGTCGCCGTAGTTGGGGGGGATCACGCATTCACTTCCCCAGGTATCGCAATGCGTGACGGGGGGAGAGAGGCGTGGCAGCCTACCGTGTTAGGCCGGGATGTTTGGGTCGGTCATGGGGCAATCATTCTCAATGGTCTCACCATCGGCGACGGCGCAATTGTCGCGGCTGGGGCAGTGGTCACCAAAAATGTTGAGGCGTTTTCTGTTGTTGCTGGTAACCCGGCTCGCCACCTAAAATGGCGGTTTGACGAGGCTGGGCAGAAATTGCACTTGGAAAAGCTAGATAGGAGCGGTACGCATGTTTGATTCCAAGAAACTGTTGATAACAGGCGGTACGGGCTCCTTTGGAAATGCGGTACTTAAACGCTTTCTCGATACGGATATAGCTGAGATTCGAATCTTCAGTCGCGATGAGAAAAAGCAAGATGACATGCGCAAGCGCTATGCCAATTCCAAGCTTAAGTTTTACATCGGCGACGTACGAGACTACCAAAGTGTGCTGAATGCTACCCGAGGCGTGGATTATATATTTCATGCCGCAGCCCTTAAGCAAGTGCCCTCTTGCGAATTTCATCCGATGGAGGCGGTTAAAACCAATATCAATGGTACCGACAATGTACTCGAGGCGGCTATCCAGAACGGCGTCAGCCGGGTGGTTTGCCTGAGTACTGATAAAGCGGTATACCCCATCAATGCCATGGGCATTTCCAAGGCGATGATGGAAAAAGTGATGGTCGCCAAGTCGCGTAATGTCGACGAAACGCGCACAGTTATATGTGGCACACGCTATGGAAACGTCATGGCTTCGCGTGGCTCAGTCATCCCGTTGTTCATCGAGCAGGTACGCAAAGGTAATGCACTGTCGATTACAGATCCGAACATGACGCGTTTCATGATGACACTATCTGATGCTGTGGACTTGGTACTCTATGCGTTCGAAAACGGGCGCAATGGTGACTTGTTTGTTCAGAAGGCGCCTGCGGCTACGGTGCAGACCTTGGCGCTGGCGCTTACCGACTTGTTGGGGAAACCTCAGCACCCGATTCAAGTGATAGGCACTCGCCATGGTGAGAAACTGTATGAAGCGCTGCTGAGTCGTGAAGAAATGGCCTGTGCAGAAGACATGGGAGATTACTATCGGATTCCACCTGACTTGCGCGACCTGAATTACAGCAAATTCGTGGAGCAGGGAGAAGAGCGTCTATCTACCATGCAGGACTACAACTCACACAACACTGAGCGCCTTGACGTCAAGGGGATGCAGCACCTGTTGCTTAAGTTGGAGTTTATGGCCGCCATTGCGCGTGGCGAAGACGTGACTCCAGAGGAGTGAATATGAAGGTCCTGATCACCGGAGCCAACGGCTTTGTCGGTAAAAATCTAGCGGTACATTTGCGTGAACGTGCTGATGTAGATGTGCTGACATTTTGTCGTGACGATGGTCTTGCACAGTTGATCGCAAGAGTCAGCGAGGTAGATTTCATTTTCCATTTGGCAGGAGTAAACCGACCTCAGGATCCCCTAGAGTTCCAGTCGGGCAATACCGGACTTACGCAGAGTCTGTGCGAGGCAGTCAAGGCTAGCGGTCGCACGATTCCGGTGTTGTACGCGTCATCCAGTCAGGCAACGCAGGATAACGCCTATGGCGCGAGCAAGCGCGCTGCCGAGCAGGCTTTGCAGACACTAGCTTCGGTGCATGGAAGCGCGGTGCATTTGTTTCGCCTGCCCAACGTCTTCGGTAAGTGGGCTAAGCCTAACTACAACTCTGCGGTGGCAACGTTCTGCCATAACATCGCTCGGGATTTACCTATTCACATAAACAATCCCGACGCGCGTATTAATCTAGTATACATCGATGATGTAATCAGCACTTTTCTGGCGGTATTGGACGGGCAAATCAGTGGCTCGCCGTTTATTGACGTGGAAGTTCAATATAGTGTCACCGTGGGTGAATTGGCGGTTCAGCTGGAGGCATTTCGCGACAGCCGGGCGAGCCTGATCACTCAGGCGGTGGGAACTGGGCTGACTCGCGCCCTTTACTCCACATACCTTAGTTACCTACCCCCAGAACGCTTTACGTATGAAGTTGTACAGCATGGTGATGCCAGGGGCATATTCGTTGAGATGCTGAAAACACAAGACTCGGGGCAGTTTTCGTTTTTTACAGCACATCCAGGTATTACCCGAGGTGGTCATTATCACCATACCAAAACCGAAAAATTCCTAGTGATTCGAGGCCATGCCTGCTTCCGTTTCCGTCACATTGAATCTGGCGAGTTTTACGAGCTGTTCACCGGTGGCGAAAAATCAGTCATCGTAGAAACCGTGCCTGGCTGGACCCACGACATCACCAATGTGGGTGATGACGAGATGATTGTGATGCTTTGGGCAAACGAAATATTCGACCGTGCCCATGCGGATACCTATGCCATGCCGGTCGGGACTCAACCCTGAGCCTCCCTGAAGCGAGAGATGTAATGAAGAAACTGAAAGTTGTCACGGTAGTTGGAACGAGGCCGGAAATTATTCGTCTGTCTCGCGTAATAGCTGCGCTGGATATCCACTGCGACCATGTTCTGGTACATACCGGGCAAAATTACGATTACGAGTTGAATGAGATTTTTTTTCAGGACCTTGGCATCCGTAAACCTGACCATTTCCTTAATGCCGCAGGTGCCAGCGGGGCTGAAACCATTGGTAATGTGATCATCGCTGTGGACAAAGTTCTGGCGCAAGTACAGCCGGAGGCCTTGCTGATATTGGGCGATACCAACAGCTGTATGGCGGTCATACCCGCGAAACGTCGTAAAATTCCAACCTTCCATATGGAGGCTGGTAACCGCTGCTTCGACATGCGCGTACCGGAGGAGATAAACCGTCGTATCGTCGATCATACAGCCGATATAAATCTGACTTACAGCACCATCGCACGTGATTATCTCCTGCACGAGGGGCTGCCACCCGATAGGGTGATCAAGACGGGTAGCCCGATGTTTGAAGTGCTCAATCACTACTTGCCGGGTATCGAACAATCCGACGTACTTGCACGTTTGGGGCTTGAGGCTGGCAAGTTCTTCGTGGTCAGTGCACACCGAGAAGAGAATATTGATTCGGATCATAACTTTCATAAATTGGTCGCCCTGCTTAATGCTGTTGCAGAGCGATATAACCTGCCCGTAATCGTATCGACGCATCCGCGAACCCAAAAACGGGTCGATGCGCTTGGTATTGTGTTCCATACGGGTGTCCAGTTGCTTAAACCCTTGGGGTTCAAGGATTACAACAAGCTGCAGATGACTGCCAAAGCCGTACTGTCCGACAGCGGTACCATCAGTGAAGAATCTTCGATTCTGAATTTTCCCGCGCTGAACATTCGCGAAGCACACGAGCGTCCTGAAGGTATGGAAGAGGCGGCGGTGATGATGGTCGGCCTCGAGTCGATACGGGTTTTGCAAGGGCTGGAGTTGCTGGAAAGCCAGGCCCGAGGCGAGACACGTACTTTGCGACTGGTTGCTGACTACAGTATGCCGAATGTCTCGGACAAGGTTGCTCGCATTTTGCACAGTTATACAGATTATGTGAATCGGGTCGTCTGGAAGCGATACGGTGCTTGAGTATTGATATGCCCAATAAAAAAATGAACGTTTTGGTCGTGAGCCAATACTTCTGGCCCGAGAACATGCGTATCAACGATCTGGTACGTGATCTTAGTGAGAAAGGCCACAGTGTCACAGTATTGACCGGATTACCGAATTACCCGGAGGGGCACGTATTTTCGGACTATCGTCGAGATCCACAAGGTTATTCTCGATACGTCGGTGCTGAAATCGTACGTGTTTCTCTGATCCCTCGGGGTAAGCGTAGTATTAGCCTAATTCTTAACTACCTATCTTTTTTCACCCTGGCTTCCACACTGGGAGTCTGGAAGCTACGCGGTAAAAAATTTGATGCCGTTTTTGTGTACGCTGTCTCGCCCATCATGGCAGCGATCCCCGCCTTGGTAATTGGGCGACTGAAAAAAGCGCCTGTGTTCATTTGGGTCCTGGATTTATGGCCTGAAACGCTTCGTGCTGTCGGCGTATTGCGTCAGCCACTGTTGCTGGGCTGCGTAGGTCGAGTAGTGTCCTGGATCTACAATCGCGCGGACTATCTCTTGCTGCAATCCCACGGTTTTTTTGAAAACGTGCAGCGCTATTGCACGCGAGAAATGCAGCCGCAGCGACTCATCTACTTCCCAAGCTGGGCAGAGGACGACTTTTCCAACGTTGCGCCGCCACCTTCAACACTGTTGACGCACGACCCATCGGTGTTCACCGTTTTGTTCGCAGGCAATCTGGGTGAGGCGCAGGATTTACCCGCGGTGATAGACGCGGCCCAGACCTTGGTGGGGACTGTAGCGGTGCGTTGGGTCATTGTTGGCGATGGCCGTATGAGCGAATGGCTTGCGGAACAAGTTCAAGCACGTGGCCTGGACAATGTCCTGCTGTTGGGGCGTCACCCCTTGGAGGAAATGCCCGGCTTGTTCGCTTGTGCAGACGCCTTGCTTGTCTCGCTTAAGACCAATGACGTCTTCGAAAAAACCATTCCGGGCAAGGTCCAGGCTTATCTGGCCTCCGGCAAACCCATTCTTGGGATGATCAATGGTGAGGCGGCGCACGTTATCGAGGCGTCAGGTGCAGGTTTGGCATGTCCGTCCGGTGATGCCGCTGCGCTCGCACGTATTACGCTCGAATTGGCGAACGCCGGCGAGAACGAGCGCACTCGCATGGGCAAGTCTGGCCGTGAGTACTACCTGGCCAACTATTCGAAGCCCACTCTCTTGGCTCGCCTGGAACAACTGTTTCACGATGCAACCTTGCGCAAAGGACGTCCGTGATGTCGCAATCTGTTTTCTTGACCGGTGCCACCGGTTTCGTCGGTGGCGCGGTAATGCGCCGTCTGGTCACGGATGACGTGCGCGTCACCGCAGCGGTACGTGATGGATCCAAAGTCGCCTGCGGCGATGTGGATGTTGTTCGGTTTGATACTTTTGAAGACGTAAATTGGCATTCAAGCCTCGCTGGCGTCGATGCAGTGGTCCACTGTGCCGCACGTGTGCATGTCATGAGTGATACCGAAGTCGATCCATTGGCGGCTTTTCGCAAGGTAAACGTGGAGGGCACCCTGAACCTTGCCCGGCAAGCCGCGCAGGCCGGCGTCCGACGCTTTGTCTTCATCAGCTCCATCAAGGTAAACGGGGAGGGTACTCGACCCGGTCAACCCTATACGGCCGATGATCAATGCGCTCCGAGCGACGCCTACGGGGTTTCCAAACTTGAGGCAGAGCAGGGACTGCTCGCATTGGCAGCCCGCACCTCCATGGAAATCGTGATTATCCGCCCGGTGCTGGTGTACGGGCCGGGAGTCAAAGCCAACTTTCTGAATATGATGCGTTGGTTGGACAAGGGCATTCCGCTGCCCTTTGGCGCTATCGATAATCGCCGGAGCCTGGTAGCCCTGGATAACTTGGTGGATCTGATCATCACGGCTATTAACCATCCTGCAGCTGCAAACCAGACATTCCTGGTGAGCGATGGCGACGACTTGTCTACGACGCAGTTATTGCGCAGTACCGCCTTGGCCCTGGGCAAGTCCGCCCGTTTGTTGCCTGTTCCTGCCTGGATGCTCAGCACAGCGGCCAGGCTCGTGGGTAAGGACGCTCTATCCCAAAGGCTTTGCGGCTCGCTGCAGGTTGATATCCAGAAGACTCGAACCTTGCTGCAATGGGCACCTCCCGTGTCAGTGAACGATGCACTCAAGGCAGTTGCAATACATTACAAGAGCGATAAACAACAATGAGTGATTGGTGGCTTATCGGCCTTGTCGGTTTTTTGTCGTTTGTGTTGACTGCCGCGTTGCGGCGCTATGCCTTGGCTCACAGCATCATCGACGTGCCCATCGCCCGCAGTTCCCACTCTGTACCCACTCCGAGGGGGGGGGGCGTGGCCATTGTAGTGTCCTTCCTTATAGCGCTGCCTTTGCTTGGATGGGCCGAGGAGGTTTCATTTGACACCTTGATGGCCGCAGGCGGAGCCGGTGCATTAGTTGCAGTCATCGGCTTCATGGACGATCACGGGCATATCGCGGCCCGGTGGCGTTTATTGGGGCACTTTTGCGCCTCGGTATGGGCGCTATACTGGCTAGGTGGTCTGCCTGAGGTGACACTTTTTGGTATGACTGTCGACGCGGGTTGGTCAGGTGGCGTTCTTGCTGCGTTCTATCTGGTCTGGATGCTTAATTTGTACAATTTCATGGATGGAATTGACGGCATTGCCAGCGTTGAAGCCATTTGTGTGTGCCTCGGCATGGGCTTGCTTTGCGCGTTGAGTGGCCACACTGGCCTGGTTCTATTGCCCCTTGTGCTGGCAGTCGCAGTGGCTGGTTTCCTATGCTGGAATTTTCCGCCTGCTCGAATCTTCATGGGTGATGCCGGCAGCGGATTCCTGGGGATCATTCTGGGAGTTTTTTCACTCCAGGCGGCTTGGGCCTCTTCTCAGTTGCTATGGGCGTGGTTGATTCTGTTGGGTGTATTCATTGTGGATGCCACCTTTACATTAACTCGCCGCCTTCTGCGGGGCGACAAGGTATATGAGGCACATCGAAGCCACGCGTACCAATTTGCTTCCCGGCGCTATGGCAGGCATTTACCGGTGACACTCGCTGTGGCCGGTCTGAACCTATTCTGGTTACTGCCGGTAGCGGCGTGCGTGGTTTTGCTGGGGGTGGATGGCGCTGTGGGTGTCGTTGTCGCCTACGTGCCCTTGGTCGCGCTGGCGCTCAAGTTTCATGCGGGTGAACTGGAAAAGACTGACGCTACGCAAGGCGGCGTCTGACTTCACATTCATGAGGCCTGGCATGGTAAACGCATAAAAAGATCACGCAGTCATCAATTACAGGAACGGTTAGGTGGGCGAAGGGATTATGGAAAGGTTACGGGCATTCCTGGTGGGGCTGCCGCGACGCTACAAACGACTGATTCAAGTGACGACCGACGTCGTGGTCGTTTGGGCGGCTCTCTGGCTGGCGTTTATCGTACGGCTGGGAATTGATGAAATGGCCAACCCGCTACGAGATCATCTCTGGTTGTTTTTCGCGGCACCAGTAGTCGCAATCCCACTTTTTGTCCGCTTTGGGATGTACCGCGCTGTCATGCGGTATTTCGGTAACGATGCACTGATCGCCATATTCAAAGCCGTCAGCCTGTCAGCCTTGATTTTGGTAATTGTTGTTTATTTGAACAGCAACCAGCAGCACACCGTTCCCCGGTCGATCATTTTCATTTACTGGTGGTTGAGCTTGATCATGGTGGGCGGGCTTCGCTTGGCTATGCGCCAGTATTTTCTCGGTGATTGGTTCTCCGCCTCGCAGCATGTGCCTTTTACCAATCGAGATGACGGCCTTCCGCGTGTTGCCATCTATGGTGCTGGCGCTGCTGGCAACCAGTTGGTTGCAGCACTGCGGATGGGGCGCTTGATGCGCCCAGTAGCGTTTATCGATGACGATGCTAGCATTGCCGAGCGTGTTATCTCTGGCCTTCAGGTCTACAAGCCCAAGCATATCGAACGTATGATCGATGACACGGGCGCTCAGGAAATCCTGCTGGCGATCCCTTCTTCCAACCGTGGTCGCCGGCGTGAAATCCTGGGGTTCCTTGAAGGTTTTCCGCTGCATGTGCGCAGTATTCCAGGTTTTATGGACCTGGCCAGCGGTCGGGTGAAGGTCGATGATATCCAAGAGGTCGACATCGCGGACCTGCTGGGCCGTGACGCCGTTCCTGCTCAATCCGATCTACTGGAACGTTGCATCAAGGGGCAATGCGTCCTGGTGACGGGAGCAGGTGGCTCTATTGGTTCTGAACTCTGCCGTCAGATCATGTCCCTGCGGCCGAAGACGCTGCTGTTGTTCGAACACAGTGAGTTCAACCTGTACAGCATTCTCTCGGAGCTTGAGCAACGCGTAACCCGTGAATCGTTGCCCATAACGCTGCTGCCGATCCTCGGTTCCGTACGCAACCCGTCCAAACTGATGGACGTCATGAAGACATGGCGTGTCGATACGGTTTACCACGCTGCGGCTTATAAGCACGTACCGATGGTCGAGCATAATATTGCCGAAGGGGTCCTGAATAATGTGATCGGCACACTGAATACCGCACAAGCGGCGCTTCAGGTCGGGGTTGCCAACTTTGTCCTCATTTCTACAGACAAGGCGGTGCGTCCAACCAATGTCATGGGGAGCACCAAGCGTCTTGCCGAGTTGACGCTCCAAGCCTTGAGTCGTGAACTGGCACCGGTCATGTTCGGTGACAAGTTCAATATCTCTCGCGTCAACAAAACCCGTTTCACCATGGTCCGCTTCGGCAATGTATTGGGCTCATCCGGTTCAGTAATCCCACTCTTTCACAAACAAATCAAATCGGGTGGGCCCATCACGGTCACTCACCCGAAAATCACCCGCTACTTCATGACCATTCCCGAAGCCGCGCAACTGGTCATCCAGGCCGGTTCCATGGGGCAGGGCGGTGATGTGTTTGTACTCGACATGGGCGAACCGGTAAAAATTACTGAGTTGGCTGAAAAGATGATCCACCTCTCTGGCCTCAGCGTCCGTTCCGATAGAAACCCGCACGGTGATATCGCGATTGAGTTCACCGGCCTACGTCCCGGCGAAAAGCTTTACGAAGAGTTACTCATCGGCGACAACGTAGTCGCCACTCGGCATCCCATGATCATGAGTGCCAACGAAGACCATCTCTCATGGGAAGTGCTCAAGGGCAAGCTGACAGAGCTGCTCGACGCGGTGGATGAGGACGATTACACCCGTGTCCGCCAACTCCTTCGCGACACCGTCAGTGGCTACTCTCCCGATGGTGAAATCGTCGACTGGATCTACCAGCAGCGCCGCTTGGAACCTTGATTTAACACGCTGTTACTCAAGCCTTTTTGACGAATCCCCACCATCGCCTAAGTTAGAAAGGCAGCTTCGGAAAAGCTGCTTTTTTCTCTTACGCATGTCATGGAGCGTCAAAATGCAAAACACCTACCTTACTTCCCTGATCTTCGCTTTCCTCACCACTCTTTCCGTCACCACTACTGCAGCCCCGTCCATCAAGGCCGAAGCTCCAGCCCCCATCACTGCTCAAGTCGTCAATGCCGAGCAAGCTGCCAAGGTCAATCTGAACGCCGCCGACGCTGAAACCCTGCGTCGCGACCTCTTTGGCATCGGTGCAGCAAAGGCGAAAGCGATCATCGCTTACCGTGACAGCAACGGCCCGTTTACGGCGGTGGATGAGCTGCTGGAAGTGAAGGGGATTGGCAAGGCGCTGATGGAGAAGAATCGCGACAGGTTGGTAATCAACTAAGCCACAAAGAGGCCGGTCATTGACCGGCCTTTTTATCGTCCAGGAGGAGCGTCTTCAGGCTTTCTCGCACGACTTCCATAATCCGCAAGCCCAACGCTGAATCTTCGACACTCCTGGCCAGCACCAATGCCCCCACCAGTGTCGACATTACCATCAGGCCAGCAGCATCGCCGCGCCCGTCACCCAGGGCCGCTTCAATCTGCTTGAGCCTTGCTCCGAGTACCGCATCCGTCGTCGCACTCGGTTGGCCTCTCAGCCCGAGTTCGGCCGACATCGTCGGCAGCGGGCATCCTTCTCCGGGTGAGGTCTGGTGCCACGGCGACAGATAATTATCAATGAAGGCTTCCAGCGGGCGCTCCTGGCTGAACAGCATCTCGCAATGGGCATCCAGCTGAGCCCCTGCGGCCTGCAGCGCCTTCTCCACCAGTTCGTCCTTGGACGTGAAGTGGGCGTAAAACCCGCCGTGCGTGAGGCTCAGCGCGTTCATCAGCGGCTGCAGTCCGGTCGCGCCGATGCCGTCGCGGCGAAAGCGTACCGAGGCTTCCTTGATGATGCGCTGTCGGGTCTGGGCTTTGTGGTCTGGTGAATAGCGCATAGGACTGCCTCGTGGTCAGGTCGGTATTTAACCATCTCACACGGCTTTACACACTTACCCCCACGTTTGAAGGGTTGGCATGAAACGTGATTACGTCTACAGCAAAGATTGTTCAACAATCGTGAGGTGTTGATGGTACTCAGCCTGTCTTTAGCCGACCAGATTGCCCTCGAACTGCGCGCCGACATTATCGGTGGGCGGCTGTTGCCAGGTGTTTCGCTGGTCGAGGGGGAGTTGGTGAAGCACTACAACGCATCGCGCAATACTATTCGTGAGGCGCTGCATCGCTTGGGCCAGGAAGGGCTCACCCGTTACGTGCGCAACAAAGGCGTGATGGTCCGGCGGCTTGAACGCGATGAGGTGCGTGATTTGTTTGTCGTGCGTCGCACCTTGGAGTTGCAGGCCATTGCCCAGAGCAGTGCGCTTGCCCGGGATCAATCCGTACGTATGCAGGACGCGATCGACGCCACCACCTTGGCCCGCGAACGCGAGGATTGGCGTGCGGTGGCGACCCACAGCCTGGTGTTCCATCAGCAGATTGTTGGGTTGATGCGCAGCCCGTTGTTCGATGAGTTTTTTGCCCAAGTGATTGCCCAGTTGCGCCTAGTGTTTTGCGCGGCGCCGGATGAGCAGCGTTTCCAGTCGCCCTGGTTGGAGCGCGATCGCGAGATTTACTCCTTATTGGCCCGAGGAGACAAGCCGGCGGCAGGGGAGGCGATGAGTCTTTACCTGGATGATTCGGAGCGTCTGTCCCTGGCCCTGTTCGACCACTCCTGATTGAGGATCCGCATCATGTACAAAGACTATCCGGCCGCTTACCAGGTCAGCAAAGGTTCAGCACTGCAGGTCGACACTGCATTCTATGAGCGGATTCGCGACAAGGTGAACCAACGCACGCTGGTCGAGCAGTTCGAGGTGCCGATCCGAACGGGCAGGGCGTGGAAAGTACCGGCCGGGCATGTGTTTCGAGTGACTACGCCGGTCGGTCCGCAGGTCGGCGACTTCAACGTGTGGAACGCCAACGACCCTCGCGAGCGCCTATGGGCGGCGCGCACTCGTCAATTGCAGGGCGCCCATGTCAGCACTCATGACCGCCTGTGGTCGAACCTGCCATTTTTGAGGCCTTTGGTGACAATCACAGACGACAGCCTCGCCAGTTACGGCATCGATGAACACGGTGGGCGCCTGCACGATTTGCTTGGTACGCGATGCGATCCCTACGTCAACCGCATGCTCACCGGTGAGGACTTCCACCACCATTGCCATTCGAACCTGACCCGCGCGGTTTTACCCCACGGTCTTACGGAGTTCGATGTGCATGACGTGCTGAATATTTTCCAGTGTACGGGCCTGAATCATGACGACATGTATTTCATGAAGGCGTGCCCGGCGCAGAAGGGCGACTACCTGGAGTTCTTTGCCGAGATTGATTTGCTGTGTGCGCTGTCGACGTGCCCGGGCGGGGATTTATCGCTGCCGATGTGGGGCCCGCAGGCACAGGATCCGCTGACGGTGTGCCGTCCGCTGGGGGTGGAGATCTATAAGCTGGAGGATGAGCTGCTGAACGGCTGGAGCCAGCCGGAGCGTGCTGCCTACAAGGGGCAGCACGGTTTGCATATTGCCAAGGCGCCTTGGGAGTAACCCCAAGGTTCAGCGATCCTGCGCGTCCTTGGCATCCGCCTGGGCGTTGCGCTCGGCGACGCGCTTGCGTTGTTCGTCGGTGAGTTCCACCTTGTTGGCGCTGTCACGCAGCATCATCAACCCACCGACGATCGACCCGATCGCTACCACTAAAATCAACCATGCATACCACGGCATAAGGCTCTCCTTGAGGCAGATTGCCGTGGGAGAGTTTTCCCACGGTAATAACTGCTTTGAGTGACGGGCTTTCTTACTAGTTCAGTGTAGGCCCGTTCTGCCTCCAGTAGATCAGAGCCCGGTCAACATCGCATCCGCCGGTGCATCCGCGCGGTCCTGCGCGGTCAGTTGGAAGTAGATGAAGCCCGCCAGCATGAAGCCCAGGAAAATCAGGCCGATCAGCGCGTTGAACCAGGCCATGGCCACCAGGCAGACCACCGCGAGCACCAATGCAATACCCGGCACGATCGGGTAGCCCGGCGCGCGGAAGGTGCGTTCCAGCAACGGTTCGGTCTTACGCAATTTGAACAGGCTGAGCATGCTCATGATGTACATCACGATGGCGCCGAACACGGCCATGGTGATCATTGCTGCGGTCAGCGTCATGCCACCGAGGTTGATCAGGCCGTCGCTGTAGATTGCGGCGATGCCCACCACGCCACCGGCGATGATTGCCCGGTGCGGTGTCTGAAAGCGCGACAGTTTGGCGAGGAAAGACGGTAGGTACCCGGCGCGGGCAAGGGCAAAGAACTGGCGCGAGTAGCCGAGGATGATCCCGTGGAAACTGGCGACCAGACCAAATAGGCCGATCCACACCAACATGTGCAGCCAGCCGGAGCTGTCGCCCACCACGGTTTTCATCGCCTGCGGCAACGGATCGTTGATGTTCGACAGGGTGCGCCAGTCGCCCACGCCGCCCGCAAAGAACATCACGCCCATGGCCAGGATCACCAGGGTGAGGATGCCGCTGATGTAGGCTTTTGGAATGGTGCGCTTCGGATCTTTCGCTTCCTCGGCTGCCATGGCCGCGCCTTCGATGGCGAGGAAGAACCAGATGGCGAACGGAATCGCCGCAAACATCCCGGCAATCGCCGGGGCGCCGAAGGTGTCGGAGCCGGCCCAGCCGTTCAGGGCGAAGTTGCTGAAGCTGAAGGCGGGGGCGACCACGCCCATGAACACCAGCAGTTCGGCGACGGCGAGTACGCACACCACCAACTCGAAGGTGGCGGCGAGTTTCACGCCGAGGATATTCAGGCCCATGAACACGATATAGGCGCCGACGGCGGCGTGTTTCGGGTCGAGTGCGGGAAACTGTACGTTGAGGTAGGCGCCGATGGCCAAGGCGATGGCGGGTGGCGCAAAAACAAACTCGATCAAGGTGGCGAGGCCGGCGATTAATCCGCCTTTCTCACCAAAGGCACGACGGCTGTAGGCAAATGGGCCACCGGCGTGAGGAATTGCGGTAGTCAGCTCGGTGAAACTGAAGATGAAGCAGGTGTACATCGCCGCGACCATCAATGAGGTCACCAGGAAGCCCAGGGTTCCGGCAACACCCCAGCCATAGCTCCAGCCGAAGTACTCGCCGGAAATCACCAGCCCGACCGCGATGCCCCATAAGTGCAGGGTGCCCAAGGTGGGTTTGAGTTGTGTGTTCATGATGTTGCTCTCCCTGAACCGTTTGGAATGATTCAAGGTGTTGCAGCGGCCATGCCAGCCTGAGGATCGTTGTCGTAAAGCCGCGTTACTGTCGCGTGGGGGATGGTTTGGCGTTTGAATTTTGCCGGTGTCGCACCAGATAAGTGCGGTGGTGCTTGAGCTGCCGCCATCGCGGGCAAGCCCGCTCCCACGGGCGGCCGCGTCTTTTTCTGCTTAAACACAGGGGACCGAGTCTTTCCAGATCAAGCGCTGTCGAGTGTGGGAGTGGGCTTGCCCGCGATGAGGCCCTCAAATTCCCCACAAATCCCCGTGTAAACCCCGCATAAACCCACTCTTTACGCCGTCTTTACGCCCCAGCCACACCCTCGCTCTCGTTCCTTTACGCCCCTCCTGCCGACAATTGCCCCACACGCGGCACTCGCCGCTAAACGGAGAGACTTCCATGAGCGTTCTGGACGGGGTGTCACTGCTATTGGCCGTGGCGCTGTTCATTTATCTGCTGGTTGCGCTGTTACGCGCGGATCGGAACTAGGAGCAGGGCTATGCACAGTTATGACTATTGGCTGATCATCGCCTTCTTTGCCGTGGTGCTGGTGCCGGCACCGTTCCTGGGGCGGTTCTACTACAAGGTGATGGAAGGCCAGCGCACCTGGCTCACGCCGGTGTTCGGCCCCGTCGAGCGCGCGTGTTATCGCCTGTCGGGCGTTGACGAGCATCAGGAACAGAGCTGGCAGAAATACACGCTGGCCTTGCTCGCGTTCAACCTCGCAGGTTTCTTGCTGTTGTTCGCGATCCTGTTGTTCCAGGACTATCTCCCGCTGAACCCGCAGAAATTGCCGGGTCAGGAATGGACCCTGGCCTTCAACACCGCGGTCAGTTTCATGACCAACACCAACTGGCAGTCCTACAGCGGTGAGGCGTCCCTGAGTTATCTCAGCCAGATGGTGGGCCTGACCGTGCAGAACTTCGTCAGTGCGGCCACCGGTTTGGCAGTCCTGGTCGCTCTGTGCCGTGGGATCGGTCGCAAATCCACCAAGACATTGGGTAACTTCTGGGTCGATATGACGCGGGCCACCCTCTACGGCCTGCTCCCGCTGTGCCTGGTGCTGGCATTGTTCCTGGTGTGGCAGGGCGTGCCGCAAACCTTCGCGCATTATGTGGATGCCGTGACCATGCAAGGCGTGGATCAAGTGATCCCCCTGGGTCCGGCCGCCAGCCAGATTGCGATCAAGCAATTGGGCACCAATGGTGGCGGCTTCTTCGGCGTCAACTCGGCGCACCCGTTTGAAGACCCGACTGCCTGGGCCAACCTGTTCGAGTTGGCGTCGATCATCCTGATCCCGGTGGCGCTGGTCTTCACCTTCGGCCATTACGTGAAGGACCTGCGTCAGAGCCGCGCGATTCTCGGCTGCATGCTGGCGTTGTTCATCATCGGCGGCGCGACCTCGCTGTGGGCCGAATACCAGCCTAACCCAACCCTCAACAACCCGGCCGTGGAGCAAACCGCACCACTGGAAGGTAAAGAGGCACGCTTCGGCACCACCGGTACCGTGCTGTGGTCGGTGACGACGACGGCGGCGTCCAACGGCTCGGTCAACGGCATGCAGGACAGTCTCAACCCCCTCAGTGGGATGGTGGCGCTGGTCAACATGATGGTCGGCGAAGTGATCTTCGGCGGCGTCGGTGCTGGCATGTACGGCATGTTGCTCAACGTCTTGATCGCGGTGTTCCTTGCCGGCCTGATGATCGGCCGTACTCCGGAATACCTTGGCAAGAAACTCCAGGCCAAGGAAGTGCAATTGCTGGTGGTGACCCTGCTGGTGATGCCAGTCGGCGTGCTTGTGCTGGGCGCTATCGCCGCCAGCCTGCCGGGTCCGGCCGGTGCCATCAGCAACCCCGGGCCCCACGGTTTCAGTCAGTTGCTCTACGCCTACACCTCGGCCAGCGCCAACAACGGCTCGGCATTTGGCGGCTTCAGCGCCAACACCGCGTTCCATAACTTGATGCTGGGCCTGGGCATGTTGATCGGCCGCTTCGGCTACATCCTCCCGGTACTGGCCCTGGCCGGCAGCCTGGCGATGAAGAAGACCGCACCGATCGGCCAGAACAGCTTCCCGACCCATGGCCCGCTGTTCGTGACCCTGTTGACCGTGACCATTTTGCTGGTGGGCGGCCTGACCTTCCTGCCGACGCTGGCACTGGGCCCTATCGCTGAACACTTGAGCATGGGCTTCTAAGGGGATATGAAAATGAATATGCCTGCAAAAAACGCGGCTCCGGTGAACACCCAGGAACCGCCAAAAACCGCGATGTCCGCCCTGTGGCGCCCGGCGCTGGTCCAGGCCTTCGTCAAGCTGGACCCGCGCCAACTGCAACGCTCGCCAGTGATGCTGGTGGTCGAGTTGACCGCCATCCTCACCACCGTGCTGTGCTTTGTGCCCGACACGGCAGTGCCGACCTTCGTCGCCGTGCAGATTGCCGTGTGGCTGTGGTTCACCGTGCTGTTCGCCAACTTCGCCGAAGCCTTGGCCGAAGGTCGTGGCAAGGCCCGCGCTGACAGCCTGAAGGCCGGCAGCGAAGGCCTCAGCGCACGCCGCAAGGAGGCCGATGGCAGCTTCAAGGTCGTGCCGGCCGCCAGCCTGCGCAAAGGCGATGTCGTGCGCGTCACCGCCGGAGAGATGATCCCCGGTGACGGCGAGGTCATCGAAGGCATCGCCGCGGTCAACGAGGCGGCGATCACCGGCGAATCCGCACCGGTGATCCGCGAGTCCGGCGGCGACCGCTCGGCCGTTACCGGCAATACGCGTCTGGTGTCGGACTGGCTGCTGATCCGCATCACTGTCAACCCTGGCGAGTCGACCCTGGACCGCATGATTGCGTTGGTGGAAGGCGCAAAACGCCAGAAAACCCCCAATGAAGTCGCGCTGGATATCCTGCTGATCGGCCTGACCTTGATCTTCCTGTTGGTGGTGGTGACCCTGCAGCCGTTCGCCCACTTTGCCAATGGCAGCTTGCCGCTGGTGTTCTTGGTCGCACTGCTGGTGACCCTGATTCCTACCACCATCGGCGGCTTGTTGTCGGCCATCGGCATCGCCGGCATGGACCGCCTGGTGCGCCTCAACGTGATCGCCAAGTCTGGCCGCGCCGTGGAAGCGGCGGGCGACGTGCATGTGTTGCTGCTCGACAAGACCGGCACCATCACCTTCGGTAACCGTCGCTGTGCGGCGGTGGTCGCGGCGCCTGGCGTCAGCGGCCGGGACTTGGCCGAAGGCGCGCTGCTGGCGTCACTTGCGGACGACACGGCAGAAGGTAAATCCATCGTCGAATACCTGCGTGCCTTGCACCCCCAGGCCGAGCCGTCCCTGGATGAGCTGACCGCCGTACCGTTCAGTGCTGAAACCCGCTTGTCCGGTGTCGACTACCAGGGCCGCGTGTTCCGCAAAGGCGCAGTGGACTCGCTGCTGGCGTTTATCGGCCAGCAACGTCGCGACCTTGCCCCTGCGCTGTCGCGGGAAATCGACAAGATCGCCCAGAGCGGCGGCACCCCGTTGCTGGTGTGTGCCGATGGCAAGCTGCTGGGCGCGATCCACCTCAAGGACGTGGTCAAGCCCGGCATTCGCGAGCGTTTCGCCGAGCTGCGCAAGCTGGGCATCCGCACCGTGATGGTCACCGGTGACAACCCGCTGACCGCCGCCGCGATTGCCGCCGAAGCGGGCGTGGATGACGTGCTGGCCGAGGCTACTCCGGAGAAAAAACTCGCGCGCATCCGCCACGAACAGAATGACGGTCGCCTGGTCGCGATGTGCGGCGACGGTGCCAACGATGCCCCGGCGCTGGCCCAGGCTGACGTCGGCATGGCGATGAACGACGGCACCCAGGCCGCACGCGAGGCGGCCAACATGGTCGACCTCGACAGCGACCCGACCAAGCTGCTCGACGTGGTGCAGATCGGCAAAGAGTTGCTGGTGACGCGCGGTGCGCTGACCACGTTCTCTATCGCCAACGACGTGGCCAAGTACTTCGCGATCCTGCCGGCGCTTTTCGCCTCGATCTACCCGCAACTGGGCGTGCTCAACGTGATGCACCTGCAGAGCCCGCAGAGCGCGATTCTGTCGGCGATTGTGTTCAACGCCTTGATCATCGTGGTGCTGATTCCCCTGGCCCTGCGAGGTGTGCGTGTGCAGGCGGCGAGTGCCGCGGCGTTGCTGCGCCGCAACCTGTTGATCTATGGGCTGGGCGGGATCCTGGTGCCGTTCGTGGGCATCAAGGCGATCGACATGCTGCTGACTGCGCTGCACCTGGTGTAACCCCAACCCTGGTAGGAGCCGGCTTGCCGGCGATGGGTCCGATGCGGTCCGACTGACCCTTCGTCATCACCGGCCAGGACCAAGCGTCCTCCGGCTCCTACAGGTCGTGATGATTCAATGTGAGGAATGTGCAATGTCTAACATGATCCGTCCGGCCCTGAGCCTGCTGGTGCTCATGACCCTGATCACTGGCGTCGCTTACCCGTTGGTAGTGACTGGCGTCGCCCAAGTGGCGTTCCCGGACCAGGCCAATGGCAGCCTGGTGCGCGACGACAGCGGCAAAGTGCGTGGTTCCAGTCTGATCGCCCAGGATTTTACCGGCGACAACTGGTTCCACCCACGCCCATCGGCCGGCGCGTTTGCCACGGTTTCCAGCAGCGCCAGTAACCTGGGCCCAAGCAATCCGGCATTGGCCACCCGTGTGTTCGACGACGCGAATAAACAGTTGGTGCCAGCCCAGGGCCCGGTGCCTCTGGCTTCGCTGACTACCTCTGGCAGCGGTCTTGATCCACACTTGCCACCTGCGGCAATTGCCTATCAACTGGCGCGAGTGGCGGCGGCGCGGAATGTGCCGGTGTCGACCTTGCAGCGCTTGCTCGATGAACACATCGAAAGCCCGCTGGTAGGCCCGCCAGTGGTGAATGTGCTGGCGCTGAACATGGCCCTGGAAAAGTTGTAAGCGGTGGTGCCGTCATCGCGGACAAGCCCGCGCCCACAGGGGGATGCATGCCTAATGTGGGAGCGGGCTTGCCCGCGATGACGGCGTGACAGACTCCCTATGAA
>NZ_JASCPP010000084.1:0-32374 GCF_029959745.1 Pseudomonas sp. PS01298
CTGACGCCGAACACACTCCTGTAGAAGGCCGGCTTGCCGGGGATAGCGACCGCGGATACGCGATCGCCGGCAAGCCGGACTGCTACAGGGCGTGGTGTTCCTTGTAGATTTTTAATGCCTTGAGCCGTTCGCGCTTGAGTGCCTCGCCCAACTCCGGGCCTTTGAAACCCTTCTCCAGCAAGGGCGCGACTGCAACTTCGCGCGCGACCTTGGCCGCGCCGCGCAAATAATCCGCCTGTGGATAACTTCTTTGCTCCAGGCCTTTACGGCCTCGCGCGTCCATCTCACAACTCACCACAAACTCTTCAAAGCGCTGCGGCCGCCGGTAGACATCGAAACTCTGCAGCAAATCCAGCAGTGTCGAGGCTTTGAGCTCCAGGGCGCGATGGCCATGGGTGTGATACTGGCCGACCAGCAGTGCCAATTCCTGGCAGTCCCTGGGCACCTTGAAGCGCTCGTTGACTGCCTTGATCAGCTTCAAACCACGGTGTTCGTGGGCAATATGCTGTGGCAACTTATCCACAGGTGTTAATCCCTTGCCCAGATCATGCAGCAGGCAAGCCCAGCGCACGGTCAGCGGCTGTTGGTGCAAGGCGGCCTGCTGCAGCACGCTCAAGGTGTGTACGCCGGTGTCGATCTCGGGATGATGGGCTGCGGGCTGTGGCACGCCGAACAGTGCGTCCACTTCCGGCATCAATGTTTTCAGCGCGTTGCAGTCGCGCAGGACCTGGATAAAGACCTGTGGCTGATCTTCCATCAGTGCGCGGGAGATTTCTTTCCAGCTGCGCTCTGGCGTGAGGGCCTCCAGTTCACCGGATTCGCTGAGCTGACGCATCAGTTCCAGGGTCTCAGGTGCGACGGTGAAGCCCAGGTGTGCGTAGCGCGCGGCAAAGCGGGCAACACGCAGTACACGCAGGGGATCTTCGGCGAACGCGGGGGAAACGTGGCGCAAGATGCGCGCTTCAAGGTCGCGTTGGCCGTGGTAAGGGTCGGTCAGGCTGCCGTCGTCGTCTTCGGCCATGGCGTTGATGGTCAGGTCGCGGCGGATCAGGTCTTCTTCCAGCGTGACCTCGGGGCTGGCGTGGAATACAAAGCCACCATACCCCCTGCCGCTCTTGCGTTCAGTGCGGGCCAGGGCGTATTCGTCGCCGTTTTTCGGGTCCAGGAATACCGGGAAGTCAGCACCCACCGGCTTGTAGCCCTTGGCGAGCATCTCTTCGGTCGTTGCACCGACGACGACACGGTCGATATCGGTGACCTCGATTCCCAGCAGGCGGTCCCGTACGGCGCCGCCGACTTTGTAGATTTTCATGAAAAAGCCTCCATTAGCGGCACAGGATACCGCCTGTGCCTGACCAATGGAGGCTTTGCTGTTTCAGAGATGAACGACGGCCAGGTCCAGGCGGCCGTAGTCGTTGTCGTTGTGATCGCTGCGCGGCGGCACGTGGTGGGTCTTCATCACCTGATCGCCCTGCAGGGTCTCCAGGTGGATGTCGAACCCCCACAGCCGGTGCAGGTGCTTGAGCACTTCCTCGGTGGATTCACCCAGCGGTTTGCGGTCGTGCTGCTGATGACGCAGGGTCAGCGAGCGGTCGCCACGTACGTCGATGCTATAGATCTGCACGTTGGGTTCACGATTGCCCAGGTTGTACTGCGCCGCCAGGGTTTCGCGGATCACGCGATATCCGGGTTCGTCATGGATGGCTGGTACCACCAGGTCATCCTTGAGGTCGTCATCCAGAATACTGAACAGCTTGAGATCGCGAATAACCTGAGGCGACAGGTACTGCAGGATGAAACTCTCGTCCTTGAAGCTGCTCATGGCGAACTTGATGGTCGAGAGCCAGTCGCTGCCAGCGATCTCCGGGAACCAGCGGCGATCCTCCTCAGTGGGGTGTTCGCACATGCGCCGGATGTCGCGGTACATGGCAAACCCCAGGGCATACGGGTTGATGCCGCTGTAGTACGGGCTGTCAAAGCCCGGCTGGAACACCACGCTGGTGTGGGACGTGAGGAACTCCATCATGAAGCCGTCAGTGACCAGGCCTTCGTCGTACAGGTCGTTCATCAAGGTGTAGTGCCAGAACGTCGCCCAGCCTTCGTTCATCACCTGGGTCTGGCGCTGTGGATAAAAATACTGGGCGATCTTGCGCACGATGCGCACGATTTCCCGTTGCCATGGCTCCAGCAGCGGCGCGTGTTTTTCCAGGAAGTACAGGATGTTTTCCTGAGGTTCGGCGGGGAAGCGTGCATTGTCCTTGTCGTTGTTTTTGCCGGCTTTTTTAGGAATGGTGCGCCACAGGTCATTGATCTGCTTCTGCAGATGCTCCTCGCGCTCCTTCTGGCGCAGGCGTTCTTCCTCGGCGGAAATCGGATAAGGGCGTTTGTAGCGGTCAACGCCGTAGTTCATCAGGGCGTGGCAGGAGTCGAGCAGGTCTTCCACCGCGTCGATGCCGTGGCGTTCCTCACACTGCATGATGTACTGCTTGGCGAATACCAGGTAATCGATGATCGAGCTGGCATCGGTCCAGGTGCGGAACAGGTAGTTGCCCTTAAAAAAACTGTTGTGGCCGTAGCAGGCGTGAGCCACCACCAACGCCTGCATGCAGATGGTGTTTTCTTCCATCAGGTAGGCGATGCACGGGTCGGAGTTGATCACGATCTCGTAGGCAAGGCCCATCTGCCCGCGGGTGTAGGACTTCTCGGTGCTGAGGAAGTGTTTGCCGTAGGACCAATGGTGGTAACCCAGAGGCATGCCGACAGAGGCGTAGGCATCCATCATCTGTTCGGCGGTGATCACTTCGATCTGGTTGGGATAGGTGTCCAGGGCATAACCCGCCGCGATGCGGCTGATTTCCCGGTCATAGGCCTGGATCAGTTCGAAGGTCCATTCAGACCCCGTGGAAATGGGTTGGCGCTTATGCTCTTTTTTGGCGGTCATGTCACTAACCTGCGCTGGAAGAGTTCACGGAAGACCGGGTAGATATCGCCGGCCGAGACCAGTTGCTGTTGCGCGAATGTATCGGCAAAGGCTTCGCCGATGCGCTCGTATTCGAACCACAGGGCCTGGTGCTCACGGGGGGTGATCTCGACGTACGTGTAGTACTGCACGAACGGCATGATCTGGTTGATCAGGATGTCGCGGCAGATCGGTGAATCGTCGTTCCAGTTGTCGCCGTCGGAAGCCTGGGCGGCGTAGATGTTCCACTCGTTGGCCGGGTAGCGTTCGGCCATGATCTCCTGCATCAGCTTCAGGGCGCTGGAGACGATGGTGCCGCCGGTTTCCCGTGAGTAGAAGAACTCCTCCTCGTCGACTTCCCGGGCGCTGGTGTGATGACGGATAAACACCACGTCGATCTTGTCGTAGTTCCGCTTCAGGAACAGGTACAGCAGGATGAAGAACCGCTTGGCGATGTCCTTGGTTGCCTGGGTCATGGAGCCGGACACGTCCATCAGGCAGAACATCACGGCCTTGGAGCTGGGGTTGGGCTGCTTGACCAGCAGGTTGTACTTGAGGTCGAAGGTGTCGAGAAACGGCACGCGGTGGATACGCGCGCTGAGCTTTTCGATTTCCGCCTCCATTTCCTGAATATCGCCGAAGTTGTCCGGTTCTTCGCGTTTCAAGCGTGCCAGTTCTTCCTTGGCTTCCTTCAGTTTGGCGCGGCTGCTGCCGGACAGGGCGATACGCCGGGCGTGGGCCGAGCGAAGGGTGCGAATGATGTTGATCCGGGACGGGTTGCCCTCGTTGCTGATCCCGGCGCGTACGGTCTTGTAGGTATCGGTGCCGGTCAGGTTGCGCTTGACCAGGTTGGGCAACTCCAGGTCCTCGAACATGAACTCGAGGAATTCTTCCTGGGTGATCTGGAACACGAACTCATCCATGCCTTCGCCGGAATTGCCGGCCTTGCCCGGGCCCTTGCCGCCGCCACCGCCTTGGGGGCGCTGGATATGTTCGCCGGTGGTGAATTCCTTGTTGCCGGGATGCACTACGGTCTGTTTGCCGCCCCGGCCATGGTGAAGCACCGGTTCGTCGATGTCCCTTCCGGGAATGCTGATCTGTTCGCCATGCTCCATGTCGGTGATGGAGCGGCGGCTGACGGCCTCTTCAACGGCCTTTTTGATGTGGTCACGGTAACGCCGCAGGAAACGCTGGCGGTTTACCGTGCTCTTGTTCTTGCCATTGAGGCGTCGGTCGATCACATAGCTCATGGGGAGCCCTCCGGGCAGCTTCACGTTACAAGCTTCAAGCCGCGAGCTGGAAGCTTAGAGACAAGCGGTCAGCTGCCAGGCCAAAGACCTGGCAGCGCACGCCTGCCGCTGCCTTACTGCGATTTACGAACTCGCAGGTACCACTCGGAGAGCAGCCGTACCTGTTTGTCGGTGTAGCCACGCTCGACCATTCGTGTGACGAAGTCGTTGTGTTTTTGCTGATCCTCCTTGCTGGCCTTGGCATTGAAGCTGATGACCGGCAGCAGATCCTCGGTGTTGGAGAACATTTTCTTCTCGATGACCACCCGCAGCTTCTCGTAGCTGAGCCAGGTGGGGTTCTTGCCGTTGTTGTTGGCGCGGGCGCGCAACACGAAGTTGACGATCTCGTTGCGGAAATCCTTCGGATTGCTGATGCCGGCGGGTTTTTCGATTTTTTCCAGTTCCTCGTTGAGGGCCACGCGGTTGAGGATTTCGCCGGTTTCCGGGTCGCGGTATTCCTGGTCCTGGATCCAGAAGTCGGCGTACAGCACGTAGCGGTCGAAAATGTTCTGGCCGTATTCGCTGTAGGACTCCAGGTAAGCCGTCTGGATTTCCTTGCCAATGAACTCGATGTAGCGCGGTGCCAGGTATTCCTTGAGGAAGCGCAGGTAGCGCTCGCGGGTTTCGGCCTGGAATTGTTCCTGTTCGATCTGCTGCTCCAGCACATACAACAAGTGCACCGGGTTGGCGGCAATCTCATGGGGGTCGAAGTTGAAGACCTTGGACAGGATCTTGAACGCGAAACGTGTCGACAGGCCGTTCATGCCCTCATCCACACCTGCCGTGTCGCGGTATTCCTGGATCGACTTGGCCTTGGGATCGGTGTCCTTGAGGTTTTCGCCGTCGTATACGCGCATCTTCGAATAGATATTCGAGTTCTCCGGCTCCTTGAGGCGCGACAGCACGGTGAACTGGGCGAGCATCTTCAGGGTGTCGGGTGCGCAATGCGCCTTGGCCAGGGAGCTGTTGAACAGCAGCTTGTCGTAGATCTTGATCTCATCGCTGACGCGCAGGCAGTACGGCACCTTGACGATGTAGATCCGGTCGATGAAGGCCTCGTTGTTCTTGTTGTTGCGGAAGGTGTGCCATTCCGATTCGTTGGAGTGGGCCAGCAAGATCCCGGTGAACGGAATCGCGCCGAGGCCTTCGGTACTGTTGTAGTTGCCTTCCTGGGTGGCGGTGAGCAATGGGTGCAGCACCTTGATCGGCGCCTTGAACATCTCCACGAACTCCATCAGGCCCTGGTTGGCCCGGCACAGTGCGCCCGAGTAGCTATAGGCGTCGGCGTCGTTCTGTGGGAATTCTTCCAGTTTGCGGATATCGACCTTGCCGACCAGCGCCGAGATGTCCTGGTTGTTCTCGTCGCCAGGTTCGGTCTTGGCCACGCCGATCTGGTTGAGGATCGATGGGTAGAGTTTCACGACGCGGAACTGGCTGATGTCGCCGCCGAACTCGGCCAGGCGCTTGGTGGCCCAGGGCGACATGATGGTGTTGAGGTAGCGGCGTGGGATGCCGAAGTCTTCTTCGAGGATCGCGCCATCTTCCGTGGCGTTGAACAGGCCCAGGGGCGACTCGAAGACCGGTGAGCCCTTGATGGCGTAGAAGGGCACCTTCTCGATCAGTTGTTTGAGTTTTTCGGCCAGGGACGATTTACCGCCGCCGACGGGGCCGAGCAGATAGAGGATCTGTTTCTTCTCCTCCAGGCCTTGGGCGGCGTGGCGGAAGTAGGAGACGATCTGGTCTATGCATTCTTCCATGCCGTGGAAGTCTTCAAAGGCCGGATAGCGGCGGATCACCTTGTTGGAGAATATTCGCGACAGGCGCGAATTGTTGGCGGTTTCCACCAGCTCCGGCTCGCCAATCGCCAATAGCAGGCGCTCGGCGGCAGACGCGTAGGTGCTGCGATCCTGTTTGCACAGCTCGAGATACTCTTGAAGCGTGAGTTCTTCCTGCTGTGTGGATGCGAAGCGTTGTTGGAAGTGGCTGAAAATACTCATGACGTCGTCACCTCGCTCGATACGTGGAGCCGACGCCGGATCAATCAGTCGATGCTGGCAGTCATTGACGAACGCCAATGGCCGTTTTCCCCCCAGAACACCCTGAAACGCTACCGATGACCCGCACGCCGGTGTACCGGCTCTCCCCTGATTCGGATGGCCTGCGCTTAAGGATAGTTCGGAATCGGAGAGGTCAAGGCGCGATGCGCAATTAGTTTGGCTGCGCCGTTCGTCAGAAGCGGCGCGAGCCCAAGCGTCACGCGGGGTAGCGGGGTGTGAAAAAAATTATTGCGAATCCCCTGAAGCAATTTCTGCAGGATACGTCGTACGCCACAGCTCAAAGCCACCGTCCAGGCTGTAGACGTCGGAGAAGCCCTGGCTGACCAGATAGGCGGCCGCGCTCTGGCTGGAGTTGCCGTGGTAGCAGGCCACGATCAGCGGCGCGTCGAGGTCGGCGGCGCGGATGAAATCGGCGATGTTGACGTTGTCCAGGTGCTGGGCACCGGTGATGTGACCTGCCACATACGTCGGCTGGTCACGGATGTCGACCACCACGGCACCTTGCTCGCGCAGGGCCTGGGCTTGTTCGGGAGGGATACGTTTGAATTCGCTCATGGCGGGCTCCTTGGGCATGGCGGCTGCGTCTAGCGCTTGGCGGCAGCCGGCAGTGTAACGGGAAGGGTGGATTGACACTGGCAGCCGTGGCGCTCGCCGGTGTCGATGTTCATCAGGGTCATGGTGCCGCCCCACACACAGCCGGTGTCGAGGGCGAACACGCCGGGCTCGTCGCATTTACCCTCAAGGGCCGCCCAGTGACCGAAGACAATCTGCGTGTCGCGGGTCTTGCGCTCTTTATGGGCGAACCAGGGCTTGTAGCCGGGCAGCGCGGTGTCGGCGCCTTCCTTGCTCTTGAGGTCCAGCTTGCCCTCGGCAGTGCAGAAGCGCATTCGGGTGAAGTAGTTGGTGATGACCCGCAGGCGGGTCACGCCGGTAAGGTCGTTGTCCCACTTCACTGGCTCATTGCCATACATGCCGTCGAGGTAGGTGGTGTAGAGGGTGTCATCAGCCAGCGCGGTCTCGACTTCGGCGGCGCACTTGAGGGCTTTCTTCAACGTCCACTGCGGCGGGATGCCAGCATGCACCATGGCCATGTTGCGGCCTTCGTCGTAATGCATGAGTTTTTGCCGACGCAGCCAGTCGAGCAATTCGGCCCGATCCGGGGCTTCGAGGATTTCGCGCAGGGTGTCGCCCTTTTTCAGGCGTTCGATGTTATTGCCGGCCGCCAGCAAGTGCAGATCGTGGTTGCCGAGTACGCACACCAGCGAGTCGCGCAGGCTATAGAGGTAGCGCAGCGTCTCCAGCGATTGCGGGCCACGATTGACCAGGTCACCCACCAGCCACAGGCGATCATGCGACGGGTCGAAGGCGACGCGCTCGAGCAGGCACTTGAGGGGCTCCAGGCAGCCTTGCAGGTCACCGACCGCGTACGTCGCCATCAGTGCAGGGCTCCCGGCACGGCGAGGCGAAAGGGCGCAATGACGGCGTCGAACAGTTGGCCGTCGGTGGCTTTCATCTGATAGGAACCTTGCATGGTGCCGACCTTGGAGGTCATCACCGTGCCGCTGCTGTAGGTGTGGCTGGCGCCAATGTCGATCAACGGTTGCTGGCCGACCACCCCGGCGCCGCGCACTTCCTCGACCTGGCCGTCACCGTCGGTGATCACCCAGTGGCGTGACAGCAGCTTGGCCGGCACCAGCCCGTTGTTTTTCACCGTGATGGTGTAGGCAAAGGCGAAGCGGTTCTGTTCAGGTTGCGATTGGTCCGCCAGGAAGCGGGTGACGACGCTGACGTCGATCTGGTAGCGAGGATCGGACATGCAAGAGGCCTTAAAAGCAAAAGCGGAGGACAGCAGATGCGGATCAGTCTAGGCCAATAGGTGGGCACTAGGCCAGACATGCCGTCTGGCCAGGTGGGCACGCCCTTGTCAGAGCCGGCTTGTTGGCGATAGCGAGGTTGAGGGCGCCATCGCCGGCAAGCCGGCTGCTACGGGGTTATTCGACGGCGGGGGCGGGCTGAATGGCAAGCTGGTCCGCCAGGCGCACGAACGCCGCCAGATCCAGTTGCTCGGGGCGCAGGCTGCCGTCGACGCCGGCGGCTTCGATTTCGGCGTTGCTCAGCAGCGCCTTGAGCGTGTTGCGCAGGGTCTTGCGGCGCTGGTTGAACGCTTCGCGCACCACGCGCTCGAGCAGCTTGTGATCCTTGGCCGGGTGCGGCAGCACGGCGTGCGGCACCAGGCGCACGATGGCTGAGTCAACCTTGGGCGGTGGATTGAACGCACCTGGGCCGACGTTGAACAGATGTTCCACGCGGCAGTGGTACTGGACCATGATCGACAGGCGGCCCCAATCACCACCACCAGGCCCTGCAGCCAGGCGTTCGACCACTTCTTTTTGCAGCATGAAGTGCATGTCGCGGATGATCCCGGCGTTGTTCAGCAGGTGGAAAATCAGCGGTGTGGAGATGTTGTACGGCAGGTTGCCGACTACGCGCAGGCTGTTGGGCGCGGCATTGAGGGTGTTGAAGTCGAACTTCAGTGCGTCGCCCTGGTGCAGATTGAAGTTGGGCTTGCCAGCGAACTGCTGATTGAGGATCGGGATCAGGTCCTTGTCCAGTTCCACCACGTCCAGTTGGCCGCCGCTGGCCAACAGGCCTTGGGTCAGTGCGCCCTGGCCCGGGCCGATTTCCAGCAGGCGGTCTTCGGGCTTGGCATGGATGGAGCGCAGGATGCGGTCGATCACGCCAGCGTCGTGCAGGAAGTTTTGCCCGAAGCGCTTGCGCGCCCGGTGTTGGTAATGCTCGGTCATATACGGGTCTCGGCCATCTGATAGGCGGTTTCCAGGGCCACGTGCAGGCTGCCGGTATCGATCTTGCCGCTGCCTGCCAGGTCCAGGGCGGTGCCATGGTCGACGGAGGTGCGGATGATCGGCAGGCCCAGTGTCACGTTGACTGCGGCGCCGAAGCCTTTGTATTTCAGCACGGGCAGCCCCTGGTCATGGTACATCGCCAGCACTGCATCGCAGTGCTCCAGATATTTGGGGGTAAACAGAGTGTCTGCAGGCAACGGGCCGCGCAGGTCCATGCCTTCTTGGCGCAGACGCTCCAGGGTTGGTTCGATGATGTCGATTTCTTCATGGCCCAAATGGCCGCCTTCACCGGCGTGGGGATTGAGCCCACAAACCAGGATGCGCGGTTGGGCAATGCCGAATTTATGTTGCAGGTCGGCGTGCAGGATGCGCGTCACGCGTTCGACACGTTCAACGGTGATGGCGTCGGCGATCTCGCGCAGTGGCAGGTGCGTGGTCACCAGGGCGACCCGCAGGCCGCGCGTGGCCAACATCATCACGACTTGTTCGGTGTGCGTCAGCTCGGCAAGGAATTCGGTGTGGCCGGAAAAGGCGATACCGGATTCGTTGATCACGCCCTTGTGCACCGGCGCGGTGATCATGCCGGCGAAGTCGCCGTCGATGCAGCCCTGGCCAGCACGTGTCAGGGTTTGCAGGACAAAGGCCGCATTGGCCTTGTTCAGCTGCCCGGCCACGACCTTGGCTGCAAGCGGGGTGTCCCACACGTACAGGCTGCCGGCAGGAGCAGGCAGGTCAGGCCAGTTACCCGGCGCCACGTCCAGCAGATTGACCGCCACACCCAGCTGCGCGGCCCGCTCAAGGAGCAGGTCACGGCTGGTAATGGCAATCAGGGGGTGTGGCTGGGGTTGCGAGGCGAGCAGCAGGCACAGGTCTGGACCAATGCCGGCCGGCTCGCCGGGTGTCACCGCGAAACGCTGGGGTTTCACTGGGCTGCCTGGTCGGTGCCTGTTTGCTCGGCGCCTGGCAGCTTGTTCTCTACATAAGCTTCGTCACGGATCTGACGCAGCCAGGTTTGCAACTCTTCGTCGTATTTGCGGTTACGCAGTACGTTCAGTGCTTGTTGCTCGCGGGCCTGACTGGTGTTGTCGGTGGCGCGACGGCCAAGGACTTCCAGTACGTGCCAGCCATATTGGGTCTTGAACGGCTTGGACAGCACGCCTTGTGGCGTCTCGGCCATCACCTGCTGGAACTCCGGCACCAGCGCCTTCGGGTCGATCCAGTTCAAGTCGCCGCCGTTGAGGGCGGAACCCGGGTCTTCCGAGAAGCTCTTGGCCAGGGTGGCGAAGTCTTCACCGCTTTCAATGCGGTCATAGATCTTCTGGGCCAGTTCCTTGGTTTGCGCTTCGCTGCGGATTTCGCTTGGTTTGACCAGGATATGACGAACATGCACTTCGTCTTTCAGCGAGGTCTCGCCGCCACGTTTTTCCAGGAGCTTGAGGATGATGAAGCCCCCCGGCGTGCGTGCAGGCTGGGTGATGCCACCGACTTCCATCGCGCTCAGCTCGCGGTCGAACGGAGGTGGCAATTGAGCAGCTTTACGCCAGCCCATGTCACCGCCTTCGAGGGCGTTGTCGCTGCCCGACTGGGCGATCGCCATTTGGGCGAAGTCGGCACCGGCCTTCAGGCGATCATAGATAGCCTGGGTCTTGGCCGCGGCGGCATTCAGCTGCTCGGATGTGGCGCTGTCAGGCGTGGCGATCAGGATGTTGGCCAGGTGCAGCTCTTCGGACAGCTGCATCTTGCCCAGGTCCGACGCCAGGAAGTTCTTCACTTCCTGCTCGGACACCTGAACGCGTTCGGCCACACGACGCTGGCGCACACGGCTGATGATCATTTCACGACGGATCTGGTCACGGGCGTCCTCATAGGACAAACCATCGTGGGCCAGGGCCGCGCGGAACTGGTCAATGCTCATGTTGTTGCGCTGGGCAATGGTGCCCACGGCCTGGTTCAGTTCTTCATCCGAAATACGGATGCCGGAACGGTCGCCGATCTGCAGTTGCAGGTTCTCGACGATCAGGCGTTCAAGCACCTGCTGGTCCAGGACGCTGGTAGGTGGCACGCCACCGCCACGCTTGGCGATGGTTTGCTGGACTTCCTTGACGCGCTGGTCCAGTTGGCTCTGCATGATCACGTCGTTATCGACGATGGCCACTACTTTATCCAGTTCTTGAACCGCAGCGTGAGCCGATGCGGTACCCAGGAACAGCGCGCCCAGCACTAGCGGGCGCAGACAATCAGAAAGCTTGGTCTTCACGTTCACGATAACCTTCAATGCCTTTGTCGAGGAAGCTCTCTACCTTGGCGCCGGTCAGGCCGCCGAGTCCTTTGAGGACGATTTGCAGGAAGAGCCCGTGGTCACCCTTTTCGTTAAGCGGGGCGATCTGGCTGTATTCGTCGTTGGAAACCCAGTAACGGTTGATCAAGCGCAGTTTCCAGCAGCAGTTGTCGTACTCGAAACCACCGAAGGCTTCCAGGGTACGGTTGCGAGCGTAGTCATACTGCCAGCGGGTGATCAGGTTCCACTGTGGAATGATCGGCCACATCATCGAGAAGTCGTGTTGCTGGATTTTGTAGTAATCCTTCACGAAGTTCGGATCGCCTGGCTGGCCATAGTCACCACCGAACTGCCATTTGCCGGTCAGCTGGTTGTAGACGACCTGATCGTTACGATAGCGATAGCCGACGTTGATGATCTTGTTCGGGTTGTCTTCCGGCTGGTAGTGAAGCATCGCGCTGCCGGAACGAGGACTGTGATTCTCGGTGTCCCAGTTGTAGTCGGCAGTGGCGCGCCAGTCGCGGTTGAAGCGGAACTCGTAGTCCAGGGCGATTGGCGAGACATCGGACTGTGCATCGGCACGGTCGGAAGCCAGGATGCCCGGCAGTTGCACTTCACGATCCTTGAAGTACAGCGCCTGGCCCACGGATACGCGCTGACGCTCGAAGCCGTTGTCTTCGATCCAGCGGCTGGTCAAGCCCAGGGACAGCTTGTTCTCGTCGCCGATACGGTCGGAGCCGCTGAAGCGGTTGTCGCGGAACAGCGACGCGTAGCTGAACGAGTACTCGCTGGTGTCAAACACCGGGATATCGCTCTGGTCCTTGTTCGGTACGTACAGGTAGAACGCACGCGGCTCAAGGGTCTGGCGATAGTCTTTGCCGAACCAGTTGGTGTTGCGATCGAAGTACAGGCCGCTGTCGATGCTGGCCACCGGAAGCGCACGGTCCTGGGAGCTCTTGAAAGTGCCGCCCGCGTACGGGTTGGCAGCGGTGGCATTGGCCTGATCAGTAACGATCTGGTTCTTGCCGATGTTGTCCAGGTCCAGGTCGTACTTGGTGTAGACGTACTTGAGCTTCGGCGTCACGAAGCCGTAGGTCCAGTTCATCGGGTATTCGACGGCTGGCGCTACGTTCAGGCGAGTACCGTTTGCACGGGTCAGGCCACGAACATAGGTGTCCAGGCGCGGTTCAATCTCGCCGTTTTCGTTGGTGAAGCTACCGTTTTCCAGGTCGCGGTCGAAGCGTACGGCTTCGGTCTCGTAGCTGAAGTTCAAGCCACCTGGATGGTACGGCAGGGTACCGTTGAAGGTGATCTGCGGCAGGCGGTCATACGGGGTGACCTGGGAAATCGTGGCCAGCTGGTAGGCCTGCAGGTTCAGACGTGCCTGGAAGGTGTCGCCGCGATAAGTGACGGAACCCTGCTGGTTGACGTAGTCCTGGCTCTCGACACCTTCCTGGTAGGACTTGAGGTCCTGGAAGTAGTAAGGGTCGCTGATCGTGGTGTAGTCGACCTGGGTCAGTACACGCGAATCCAGCCCGCCCTTGTGTTGCCAGTTGAGCATGTAGCGGGTTTTTTCGTAATCGGTCTGGCGCTTGCGTTCGTCGTTGTCGTCGTTCAGGTACGCGCCGCCGACCTGGCCTTCGCTAGACTTGGTGAGGTAGCGGAACTCGCCTTCCATCATCAGGCCGCGCTTGGTCATGTATTGCGGGTACAACGTGGCGTCATAGTTGGGCGCCAGGTTGAAGTAGTACGGCGTTACCAAGGTAAAGCCGGTTTCGCTGCCGCTGCTGAAGCTTGGTGGCAGGAAGCCGGATTGACGACGGTCGTCGATCGGGAAATAGATGTACGGGGTGTACAGGATCGGGATGTTCTTGACCCGCAACGTCGCGTTGGTAGCCGTACCGAAGCCGGTGGCCGGGTTCAACGTGATGTTGTTGCCCTTGAGCTGCCAGGCGTTGCTGTCTGGCTCGCACGTGGTGTACGTACCGTCCTTGAGACGGATGATCGCATTTTCGGCACGCTTGGCGTACAGCGCGTTGCCGCGGATGCGCGACTTGTGCAGCACGTACTCGGCGTTGTCGATCTGCGCCGCGCCGGTGTCCAGCTGGACCTCGGCGTGGTCGCCGACGATCAGGGCACCGTTGTCGCGCATGCGCACATTGCCGTTCAGCTCGCCGCGGTTTTCAGCCTGGTACAGGCTGGCTTCCTCGGACTCCAGCTGCATGCTGCCCTGGCGCATGACGACGTCACCGGCCAGGGTCGCGACCTGTTGTTCCTGCTCGTAGCGAGAGGCCTTGGCACCGATGAAGGTGGGCGCATCGCTCTTGTTCGTCTTGTCGTTCATGCCAGGACGAATCGGCTCGATGTACGCACCGCCGCAGTAAGGACCGGTTTCGGCCAACTGGGCTGCGGTCAGCTTGTCGCGCGGTACCCAGTCCAGGTGGCTGTAGTCGGCGCTGCGCGAACGCAGGCCACGGCCCTTGGCTTCGGTAACCAGTGCGGTCTTAGGCTCGGCATCGGCTTTGCCACCGGTATCGGCCTGAGCCGTACTGTTGGCCGAGCTGACGGCAGCGCCGTCATGAACCGGGCGCGGTGGTAGAGGGGCAGCGGCGGTTTTCGGCGCGCAATCCCAGGCACCCGAAGCAGAGACTGAGCAGTCATACTGTTCCGCGGCGACCACGAATGAGGTGGCGAAGGGTTGCATGGCCAGCAGACTGCCGGTTACCAGCAACGGAAATTTTCTACGAAACGCGGGGGATTTCAATGCCATCTTATTAGTCCGGGCTTCCTGCGTGCCATCTGCCCGCGGTGTGGGCCGCACGCCTCTCGATGGTCTGAAAAAGATGCGTGATAATAAAGCATGACCCGCTTGACGGCTAGCGCCGTCGGAGACCCTTGTAATGCCCGAGCAAGATCTACGTTTACAACAGCTGGAAGTCTGGCTGGATGAGCAGTTGCCGATTCTTTTCAACGCTCAAGGCTGGGGTGCCGTACCCCCGGCCACATTGACCGCGGCCAGCAGCGACGCGAGTTTCAGGCGGTATTTCCGGTGGGAAGGGGGTGGTCGCACGTTCGTCGTGATGGACGCTCCACCCCCCCAGGAAAACTGCAAACCTTTCGTCGATATCGCTCATTTGCTCGCGAAGTCCGGCATAAATGTTCCAAAAATTTATGCAGAAGATTTGTCGCGAGGCTTTCTTTTACTCAATGACCTGGGCAGAAAAACCTACCTGGACGTCATCGACGAGCAAAACGCCGACCGATTGTTCGCCGATGCCATCGATGCATTGCTGGCCTTTCAGCAGTTGCCGATGGATGCGCCGTTGCCCAGCTACGACGTCGCCTTGCTGCGCCGCGAGCTGGAATTGTTTCCGGAGTGGTACGTGCGCAGGCACCTGGGTATCGAGTTCGATACACAGCAGCAAGCGCTCTGGCAGCGCGTCAGTGATCGGCTGATCGACAGCGCCCTGGCGCAGCCCAAAGTGCTGGTGCACCGCGACTATATGCCACGCAACCTGATGATCAGCGAGCCGAACCCCGGCGTGCTGGATTTCCAGGACGCGGTCTACGGCCCTGTCACCTACGACATCACCTGCCTGTTCAAGGATGCATTCCTCAGTTGGCCCCAGGCCCGCGTACGGGAATGGCAACGCGGCTATTGGCAGCGCGCGGGGCAGGCCGGCATTGCGGTGCAGGCGGATTTCGACGAGTTCCTGCGCGCCAGCGACCTGATGGGCGTCCAGCGTCACCTCAAGGTTATCGGCATCTTTGCGCGCATTTGCCATCGCGATGGCAAGCCGCGCTACCTGGCCGACGTGCCGCGCTTCTTTGCTTATATAGAAGCAGTGCTGGCCGAGCGTGCCGAGTTGAGCGAACTGGCTGAGTTGCTGACCAGCCTGCGCCAGCCCGCCGAGGCCAGCGTATGAAGGCGATGATCCTGGCGGCGGGCAAAGGCGAGCGCATGCGCCCGCTCACCTTGCACACGCCCAAGCCGCTGGTGCAGGCCGGTGGCAAGCGCCTGATCGAATATCACCTGGAGGCGCTGGCCAAGGCCGGCTTCACCGATATCGTGATCAACCACGCCTGGCTGGGCCAGCAAATCGAAAGCTACCTGGGCGACGGCGCGCAATTTGGCTTGCGCATCCGCTACTCCCCGGAAGGCGAGCCGCTGGAAACCGGCGGCGGGATTTTCCAGGCCTTGCCGCTGCTGGGGGATGAACCCTTCCTGGTGGTCAATGGTGATATCTGGACCGACTACGATTTCACCCGGCTGCGCCAACCGCTGCAGGGCCTGGCGCATCTGGTGATGGTCGACAACCCGGCGCATCACCCCTCCGGCGGTGATTTCTACCTTGATCAAGGCGTGCTTCATGATGCGGCGCCCGGTGCCGATAACCTGACCTTCAGTGGCATTTCAGTGCTCGACCCGAAATTGTTCGCGGGTTGCAGTGCCGGTGCCTTCAAGCTGGCGCCGCTGCTACGCGCGGCGATGGCCAAAGGTTTGGTGACGGGGGAACACATGGCGGGACGCTGGATTGATGTCGGCACGCTGGAGCGCCTGGCGCAAGTCGAAACCCTGCTGACAGCGGGGCAGTAGCATGTTGTGGCCAGGGACGCTGATCGGCGCCGGGGCTGGCTTTGCCATTGCCAGCATTCCGGGGGCCTTGTTGGGTGCGCTGTTGGGTCAGGCGCTGGACCGCCGCCTGCAACTGCAAAGCTGGGCACAGTTGCGCGAGCGCCTGGGCGGGCGCCCGGCGCTACGCAATGACGAGTTATTGTTCGTGCTGCTGGGGCGCCTGGCCAAGAGCAATGGTCGCGTGGTGGACGGGCATATCCAGCAGGCGCGCCAGGAGATGCGTTCGCTGGACATGACCGACTCGGCCCAGCGCCGGGCGATCGCGGCGTTCAATCGCGGCAAATCCGGGTCTGACCGTGTGCGCACCTACCTGCGTGTGCTCAAGGCTCAGCCGCATGCGGCCGAAGGTGTGTTGCGTGCGTGCTGGCGGATGGTCTGGGCGGACGGCCGGGCGGATGACGCCGAGCGTGACCTGATCGACCTGTGGGGCAAGTGGCTGGGCTGGACGCCGCAGCAACTGCAGGCACTGGCCGCGGACTACACGCCGGAGCGCAAGCCGTTGGTCAATCGCGGTGGCAGTTATCAGGACGCGCTGCGTTTGCTTGGCGTGACCTCCACCAGCGAGCCGTCGGTGATCAAGCGCGCCTACCGCCGCCTGCTCAGCCGCCACCACCCGGACAAGATTGCCGGCAGTGGTGCAACCCCCGCGCAAGTGCGAGAGGCCACCGAACGCACCCGCGAATTGCACAGCGCCTATGCGTTGATTCGCGAGCGCCGGGATTTCCGTTAAGTCACGCGATGTGAGTGTGACAACCCTATTGTGAGAGCGAGCAAGCCTGCTCCCACAGGAGGTCTGCGGTTTTCCTGAAAGTCGGGGTTAGTCGCTGCTTGCCTGCGGGCTCAGCCAGCCGCGAATCCGCCGATACAACTGCTCCTGCTCGGCCGCGCTGTTGCCGGGCAGGGTCTTCAATGTCACTTGCTTATACCCTTCATTCTTCAAGCGCTTGGCCGCCTGCGCACGGGCCAGGGCGTTTTTGCGTGCCTGGGCGGTGTCTTGATAGAAGACATCGGCGGTCGGCAGTTTCAGGCCGGGAGCCAACTGCTCGACGTCCGGTTGGCGGCCGGTGGGCGTCTGCGCCGCGACCATGACAAATTTCTGTACCTGGGACGGCTGCTTCTCGCTCAAGTAACGCGCGGCCCACCAGGCCCCGGTGCCATGACCGACCAGCGCCACACTGCGTGCGCCCTGGGTCTGGGCGAAGGCCACGGCGGCATCGATGCGCGCGAAGATGCGTGAGGCGTCGGTCTTGTCTTGCTCGTCGGCGCCGGGTACCACGGCCGGATCAGTGCCTTCGGCTTCGGCACTGGCGGCCTGTTCGATGGGTTTGTCGGCGGTGCTCGCGTCTTTGCTGCTGGTGTCGACAGTGGCCTTGGACGCTTCCATGACGCGCGGCGGCAGCGTGTCCATGCTGGTGTCCGGCAACGACAGGCTGAGACTGCCCCACCCGGCGTCCGGAAACTTGCGTCGCAACGGGCCGATTGCTTGCGGCCAGTCAGCATTTTCGCCGGCGCCTGGTACGATAATCACCACGCCTTCGGGTTCGGCGCTGTTGGCCGGTTTCCACAGGGCGAGGAATGAGTCGCTGCCGGCCTGCAACTGTTGCTGTTCCTGTTGCGGGATTTTTCGCTCAAGGGCACTGGCTTCTTCCTGGCTGCGCTCGGGCAAGGGCAGGCGTTCGACCGGTTTTTCCGCCGCAGGCGCGGGTGCATCGGCCGCCTGTACGGAAAAGGCACTGGTAAAGAGTAGCGACAGGCACAATGCTGGCAGTGCCGAACGGTGGAGAAAGGGCATCGTTAATTCCCGGCCAGAAGTGATTCCAGCAGCCTAATGGGTTGGTCAGTATTTGTCAGTGATGTGAGACGTGGATCATGGGTTTTCGCTGTCTGCTGGTTATCGGCTGTTTATGCTTTGCCTTGATGGCGAACGCCGCCCCTGCGCCCGCGGCCCCACAAGCGCAGCTGAATGCGGCCCAGCGCGAATGGCTGGCCCGGCACCCGGAGTTGCGGGTGGGCCTGGTGCTGCAGGCGCCATACGCACAATACGACCGCCGCCTGCAGCGGTTGTCCGGGGCTAATGTCGAGCTGATGCAATGGCTGGCCAAGGCGCTGAATATCGAACTGACCTGGCGCAACTTCCCCAGCCAGGAGCAGTTGGAGGCGGCCCTGAGCGACGGCGAAGTGGACATCGCCCCCGGCCTGCAACAGACCCCGGCCGGTTTGCGCCTGTGGCTGTTCACCGATCCCTATATGCGCGTGCCGCAACACATCGTGGGTGTCCGTGACGGTGGCGGGGCGGTCGAACTGGAAAAGCTCGACGAGCAATCGCGTGTCGCGGTGCGCATGCCCAGTGCCGTGGCCGATTACCTGCGCGGTACGTATCCCGGCCTCAATCTGCAAGGTGTGCCCATGGAGCGCCAGGCCCTGCAGTTGCTCGTCAGCCAACAGGCCCGGTATGCCGTGGTGGATGAAGCGCAGTTGAGCCGCTTGTCCGGCGAGGCCGAGTTCGCCGGGCTGGCGGTGGTGGGCGACATCGGCCTGCCGCAGTTGCTGCGAGTGGCCACGCGCCGGGATTGGCCGGAGCTGGCCGGCATCATGCAAAGCGCTTTGCGCGCCATCCCCGCCCGTGACCTGGACCAACTGCACAACCGCTGGCTGCAGCCCAAATACCCACGCATGACGGAATCCCCGGGCCTGTGGCAAAACCTCAGCCTGTTGCTGGGGCTGCTCCTGCTCGCCAGCCTGGCCATTGTGTTCTGGCAGCGCCGCCAGCAACGCGTGCTCGAGCAAGGCCTGCTGGCCGCCCGCGAAGAAAGCGCGGCCCGCGCCGCCGGTGCTGAAGCCTTGCGCTTGACGCAGTTCTCCATCGACCAAAGCACCGTTGGCATCCTGTGGGTCAACTGGGACAGCCACGTGCGCTACGCCAACCGCGCGGCCGAAAACATGCTCGGTTATAACGCCGGCGCCCTGATCGAACGGCCGTTGGCCGACCTCGATCCTTCCCTGGACATGGACCGTTGGCTCAACCTGTGGAAGCGCGCGCGGGCCAGTGAAGACGGGCCACAGAACTTCGCCACCGATTGCCGGCGCGCCGATGGCAGCATCCTGCCGGCGAACGTGTCCTTGAGTTTTCTGCGGTTCGCCGAAGCTGAATACCTGGTGGTCTACCTCAACGATGTCACCGAACTGCGCCGTACCCTGGCCGCCCTGTTGCAAAGTGAAGCGCAGTTGCGCGAGTTGTCGGCCCACCTGGAAACGGTGCGCGAGGAAGAAAAAGCGCGCATCGCCCGCGAAGTCCACGACGAGCTGGGGCAAATGCTCACCGTGCTCAAGCTGGAAACCTCCATGTGCGAATTGGCCTATGCACAGTTGGACCCAGGCCTGCATGAGCGCCTGAACAGCATGAAGCGCCTGATCGCCCAGCTGTTCCAACTGGTGCGGGACGTGGCGACGGCGCTGCGCCCGCCGATCCTGGATGCCGGGATCGCCTCGGCCATCGAGTGGCAGGCGCGGCGCTTTGAAGCGCGCACGCAAATCCCCTGCCTGGTGCAAGTCCCGGAGAACCTGCCGACCCTGAGTGATGCCAAGGCCATCGGCCTGTTCCGGATCCTGCAGGAAGCGCTGACCAATGTGATGCGCCATGCCCAGGCGCATACTGTCGAGCTGACGCTGGTGGTGGAAGGTCCCCACCTGCGGCTGACCATCAGTGATGACGGCGTCGGCTTCGTCCAGGCCAACGGGCGTCCCGTGTCGTTTGGCCTGGTGGGCATGCGCGAGCGGGTGTTGATCATGGGCGGGCAACTGAGCCTGGACAGCGAGCTGGGGGAGGGCACGACCCTGAGTGTCACGGTGCCGTTGGATGCATAACCCTAAGAGGAAGGCCTTGTGATTCGCGTACTGGTAGCCGAAGACCACACCATCGTTCGAGAGGGCATCAAGCAATTGATCGGCCTGGCCAAAGACCTGCAGGTCGTGGGCGAGGCGAGCAATGGCGAGCAGTTGCTCGAGACCTTGCGCCATGTGCCCTGCGAGGTGGTGTTGCTGGATATCTCGATGCCTGGCGTCAACGGTTTGGAGGCGATTGCGCGGATACGCGCGTTGAGCAATCCGCCGGCGATCCTGGTGCTGTCCATGCACGATGAAGCGCAGATGGCCGCCCGCGCCCTGAAGGTCGGCGCTGCCGGTTACGCAACCAAGGACAGCGACCCGGCGCTGTTGCTCACGGCGATCCGCAAGGTGGCGGCCGGTGGGCGCTACATCGACCCGGACCTGGCGGACCGCATGGTCTTTGAAGTCGGCCTGACCGACGCCCGTCCGCTGCATTCGCTGCTGTCGGAGCGGGAGTTCTCGGTGTTCGAGCGCCTGGCCCAGGGCGCGAATGTCAATGACATCGCCCAGCAGCTGGCGCTGAGCAGCAAGACCATCAGCACCCACAAGGCGCGGCTGATGCAGAAGCTCAATATCACTTCGTTGGCGGAACTGGTGAAGTACGCCATGGAGCACAAGCTTTTGTAGGACGCGGGGTGATGTCTATTCCTTGCCGGCGAAGGCGACTCTTCGTACGCATCGCCGGCAGGCCGGGCTCCTACAGGGAAGGGGCGTGTCTGTTTGCGACAGGTGTTTCGCAGGTAGATGCCCATTCTTGCCGCTTGCAGCTCGCATCTTGTCGCAGCACTGTCCTGTCCCCGCCATTCGTGTAGGGCGATCCCTACCCCCAACCTTCCATCCGGCTGATGCGATTCTCTCCTGGCCCCCGATTTCCGGGGTCTCGCGGCTGGACTACGCTTGTGCCACGGCAGTCCAAAACACAAAGGTGCGGGTATGAGCGAGGTGGATTCAAATGATGTGCTGGTCAGCTTTCGTGGCGTGCAGAAGAGCTACGACGGCGAGAACCTGATCGTCAAGGACCTCAACCTGGAGATTCGCAAGGGCGAGTTCCTCACCCTGCTCGGGCCATCCGGGTCGGGCAAGACCACCAGCCTGATGATGCTCGCCGGCTTTGAAACGCCGACCGCTGGCGAAATCCAACTGGTCGGCCGCTCCATCAACAACGTGCCGCCGCACAAGCGTGATATCGGCATGGTGTTCCAGAACTACGCGTTGTTCCCGCACATGACCGTCGCCGAGAACCTCGCGTTCCCGCTGTCGGTGCGCGGCTTGAGCAAGACCGACATCAGCGAGCGGGTCAAGCGCGTGCTGAATATGGTCCAGCTCGACGCCTTCGCCCAGCGCTACCCGGCTCAACTCTCCGGCGGCCAGCAACAGCGCGTGGCATTGGCCCGGGCGCTGGTGTTCGAGCCGCAACTGGTGCTGATGGACGAACCCCTCGGCGCCCTCGACAAACAACTGCGTGAACACATGCAGATGGAGATCAAGCACCTGCACCAGCGGCTCGGCGTGACCGTGGTGTACGTGACCCACGACCAGGGCGAAGCCTTGACCATGTCTGACCGGGTAGCGGTGTTCCACCAGGGCGAGATCCAGCAGATTGCTGCGCCGCGCACCCTCTATGAAGAGCCGAAGAACACCTTCGTCGCCAACTTCATCGGCGAGAACAATCGCCTCAACGGGCGCCTGCACAGCCATACCGGCGACCGTTGCGTGGTGGAGCTGGCGCGCGGCGAGAAGGTCGAGGCGCTGGCGGTGAACGTCGGCCAGGTCGGCGGCCCGGTGACCCTGTCGGTACGCCCTGAACGCGTCAGCCTGAATGGTTCCAGCGAGAGCTGCAGCAACCGTTTCTCCGGGCGGGTGGCGGAGTTCATCTACCTGGGTGACCACGTGCGTGTGCGCCTGGAAGTCTGCGGCAAGACCGATTTTTTTGTGAAACAACCGATCGCCGAGCTGGACCCAGCGTTGGCGGTTGGCGACGTGGTACCGATTGGCTGGCAAGTCGAGCACGTTCGCGCACTCGACCCACTTCTAGAGGCGAATTGATCGCCCCATGGCTTCACCAACCCTGCACGTGGAGAGAACAACAATGTTGAGATCCCTTAAATACTCGGCCCTGGCGATTGGATTGATGGGCGCGACACAGGCCATGGCAGGCCCGGACCTGACGGTCGTGTCCTTCGGCGGCGCGAACAAGGCGGCCCAGGTCAAGGCCTTCTATGCACCGTGGGAAAGCGCCGGCAACGGCAAGATCGTCGCTGGCGAGTACAACGGCGAAATGGCCAAGGTCAAGGCCATGGTCGACACCAAGAGCGTGTCCTGGGACCTGGTGGAAGTCGAATCCCCGGAACTGTCGCGTGGGTGCGACGAAGACATGTTCGAGCCACTGGACCCGAAACTGTTCGGCAACGCGGGCGACTACGTGAAGGGCGCGATCCAGCCGTGCGGCGTGGGCTTCTTCGTGTGGTCCACCGTATTGGCCTACAACGCCGACAAGCTGGCTTCTGCGCCGACCAGTTGGGCAGATTTCTGGGACACCAAGAAATTCCCGGGCAAGCGCGGCCTGCGCAAGGGCGCCAAGTACACCCTGGAATTCGCCTTGATGGCTGATGGGGTTGCACCGAAGGACGTCTACAAAGTGCTGGCCGGCAAGGATGGCCAGGACCGTGCGTTCAAGAAACTCGACGAACTCAAGCCGTCGATCCAGTGGTGGGAAGCCGGTGCCCAGCCGCCGCAGTACCTCGCCTCGGGTGACGTGGTGATGAGCTCGGCCTACAACGGTCGCATTGCTGCCGTGCAGAAAGAGAGCAACCTGAAAGTGGTGTGGAACGGCGGCATCTACGACTTCGATGCCTGGGCTATTCCGAAGGGCCTGGCCAAGGATCGCGCGGAAGCGGCGAAGAAATTCATCGCCTTCTCGGTGCAGCCGCAGCAGCAGAAAACCTATTCGGAAAACATCGCTTACGGCCCGGCCAATACCCAAGCCGTACCGTTGCTGGCCAAGGATGTGCTGAAGGATATGCCGACCACGCCAGAGAACATCGCCAACCAGGTGCAGATCGATGTGAGCTTCTGGGCGGACAACGGCGAGCAGTTGGAGCAGCGCTTCAATTCCTGGGCTGCCAAATAACCTGCAACACCGCTGGACCCATGTGCGAACCGGTAAGTGTGGGAGCGGGCTTGCTCGCGAATACGGTGGATCAGTCTCCTCATGGGCTGACTGTCACACCGCATTCGCGAGCCAGCGCGCTCCCACACAAGCCCGCCCCCACATGAAATCTGCTGTGTTGGGCAGAGCGCATTCATTTTCAAGTTCCGGAGTTTGCCATGGTTATCGCCATTCCCAGCCCCACCCTCAAGCAGCGCCTGGCGCGTGCCGAGCGGCTCAATCGCTGGAAGGCGCAGGCCTTGATTGCGCCGCTGGTGCTGTTTTTGCTGCTGGTGTTCCTGGTGCCGATTGTTGCGCTGCTTTACAAAAGCGTCGGCAACCCGGAAGTGGTGGGCGGTCTGCCGCGCACCGTGGTCGCGGTGAAGACCTGGGATGGCCGGGGTTTGCCGGGCGAGCCGGTGTATCAGGCCCTCAGCGAGGACCTGGGCGAAGCGCGTAAAAACCAGACCCTGGGCGACCTGTCCAAGCGCTTGAACATGGAACTGGCCGGCTATCGCAGCCTGCTGACCAAAACCGCGCGGGCGCTGCCGTTCAGCGACGCACCCGCTTCCTATAAAGAAGCGCTGGAAAGCCTCGATGAACGCTGGGGCGACCCGGCGTACTGGCAGGCGATCCGGCGCAATACCAGCAGCCTCACGCCGTATTACCTGCTGGCGGCCGTCGATCATCGCATCGACGACCTCGGCGAAGTCGCCCCGGCCACGCCGGACCAGGCGATCTACCTGGACATCTTCGCCCGCACCTTCTGGATGGGCCTGGTGATCACCTTCGTGTGCCTGCTGCTGGCCTATCCCCTGGCCTACCTGTTGGCCAACCTGCCGGCGCGCAAAAGCAACCTGCTGATGATCCTCGTGCTGCTGCCGTTCTGGACCTCGATCCTGGTGCGGGTGGCGGCGTGGATCGTGTTGCTGCAGTCCGGTGGCCTGATCAATAGCGCGTTGATGGGCATGGGCCTGGTCGACAAACCGGTGGAGCTGGTGTTCAACCGCACCGGGGTCTACATCTCGATGGTGCACATCCTGCTGCCGTTCATGATCCTGCCGATCTACAGCGTGATGAAGGGCATCTCGCCCACCTATATGCGTGCGGCAATTTCCCTGGGTTGTCACCCATTCGCGAGCTTCTGGCGCGTGTACTTCCCGCAGACCTACGCCGGGGTCGGCGCCGGATGCCTGCTGGTGTTCATCCTGGCGATTGGTTACTACATCACGCCGGCGCTGCTCGGCAGCCCGAACGACCAGATGGTCAGCTACTTCGTGGCCTTCTACACCAACACCAGCATCAACTGGGGCATGGCGACGGCGCTGGGCGGCTTGCTGCTGCTCGCGACCGTGGTGCTGTACCTGATCTATAACCGGCTGGTGGGCGCCAGTCGCCTGCGACTGAGCTGAGGAGACCTTGTGATGCTGAGCCCTTATATGTCGCCCGTTGAGCGGGTGTGGTTCTACAGCTTGCGGATTCTCTGCGGCCTGATCCTGCTGTTCCTGATCCTGCCCGTGCTGGTGATCATCCCGCTGTCGTTCAACAGCGGCAGTTTCCTGGTGTACCCGCTGCAGGGTTTTTCGCTGCACTGGTACCAGGACTTCTTCGCCTCGGCCGAATGGATGCGTGCCTTGAAGAACAGCATCATCGTCGCCCCGGCGGCCACGGTGCTGGCCATGGTGTTCGGCACGCTGGCGGCGATTGGCCTGACGCGCGGGAATTTCCCCGGCAAAGCCTTGGTCATGGCCTTGGTGATTTCGCCGATGGTGGTGCCGGTGGTGATCATTGGCGTGGCCAGTTACCTGTTCTTTGCGCCGCTGGGCCTGGGCAACAGTTTCTTCTCGCTGATTGTGGTGCACGCCGTGCTTGGCGTGCCGTTTGTCATCATCACCGTGTCGGCGACGTTGCAGGGGTTCAACCATAATCTGGTGCGGGCGGCTGCCAGCCTGGGCGCTTCGCCATTGACCGCGTTTCGCCGGGTGACCCTGCCGTTGATTGCACCGGGGGTGATCTCCGGCGCGCTGTTCGCCTTCGCCACGTCGTTCGATGAGGTGGTGGTGACGCTGTTCCTCGCCGGCCCCGAGCAAGCGACCCTGCCGCGCCAGATGTTCAGCGGCATCCGCGAGAACCTCAGCCCGACCATTGCTGCGGCAGCGACCTTGTTGATTGCCTTCTCGGTCTTGCTGTTACTGACATTGGAATGGCTGCGCGGCCGCAGCGAGAAACTGCGTACCGCGCAGGTCTAAACCCAAATGGAGATCAAAATGTGGGAGCGGGCTTGTGTTCATTCAGACCATTCAGTTGCTGAATGGCTGACAACCTATTTCCCTCAGCTACTCTAGTGCCAGCCCATTTCCGAATAAGAGGCCGCGCACATGAGTACTTCCTCATTCAAGATCGCCCACAAACTGCTGACCGGCGCTGGCGCCATCGAACAACTGGCTGCCGAACTCACACGCCTGGATGTGGACAACCCGCTGATCGTCACCGATGCCGCACTGGTCAAGTCCGGCACCGTGGCGCTGGCGCTTGAACACCTTGGTGAGCGCACTTACGAAATCTTCGACCGCGTGCTGCCCGACCCGGAAATCGCCATCGTCGAGGACTGCATGCGCGTGTACCGCGAAGGCGGGCACGATGGCCTGATCGGCGTGGGCGGTGGCAGCGCCATCGACATCGCCAAGAGTGTCGCGGCCTATGCCGGTTACCACGGCGCACTGGCGGATTTGTTCGGCGTCGACCAGGTGCCGCGCAAGGGCCCGCCGCTGATCGCGATCCCCACCACTGCCGGCACCGGCTCCGAGGTGACCAATGTGGCGATCCTCTCCGACAAGGCCGCGCAGTTGAAGAAAGGCATCGTCAGCGATTACCTGCTGCCGGATGTCGCGTTGATCAGCCCGCAAATGACCTTGACCTGCCCGCGCAGTGTCACCGCGGCCAGTGGTGTGGATGCGCTGGTGCATGCCATCGAGTCCTATTTGTCGCTGAACGCCTCGCCGATCACCGATGCCCTGGCCATTGGCGCGATCAAGCTGATTGCCACGGCGCTGCCCAAGGCCTACGCCAACCCGGCCAACCTGCAGGCCCGCGATGACATGGCCACCGCGAGCCTGATGGCCGGCATGGCATTCGGTAACGCCGGGGTCGGCGCGGTGCACGCATTGGCGTACCCGCTGGGCGGACGCTTCAATATCGCCCACGGCGTGAGCAACGCCCTGTTGCTGCCGTATGTGATGCACTGGAACAAGCTGGCCTGTGTCGAGCGCATGCAGGACATTGCCCAGGCCATGGGCGTGAATGTGAGCGGGTTCAGCGTCAACGATGCGGCCGACCAGGCAGTCGAGGCGATGACACGCTTGTGCGCTGCCGTGGAGATCCCGGCAGGCCTGCGCAGCTTTGGCGTGCCCGAGGAGGCTATCGCGTCCATGGCCACCGAAGCGGCCGGTATCGAGCGCCTGATGCGCAACAATCCGCGCAAGCTCAGCGCGGCGGATATCGAGAAAATCTATCGGGCTGCGTACTAGCCGTTGAGCCAGGTCACGGTGCGCAGGGCAAAGCATGAGGTATACAATGCGCGCCATCGTGATTTAGCTCAAAAAAGGTGCGTCATGCAGCCCTTCGTCATTGCTCCATCGATTCTCTCCGCCGACTTCGCCCGCCTGGGTGAGGAAGTGGACAAAGTGTTGGCCGCCGGTGCCGACTTCGTGCACTTCGATGTCATGGACAACCACTACGTGCCCAACCTGACCATCGGCCCGATGGTCTGCGCGGCGCTGCGCAAGTACGGCGTCACCGCGCCGATCGACGCGCACCTGATGGTCAGCCCGGTGGACCGCATCGTCGGCGACTTCATCGAGGCCGGCGCCACCTACATCACGTTCCACCCGGAAGCCACGCTGCACGTCGACCGCACCCTGCAACTGATCCGCGAAGGCGGCTGCAAGGCGGGCCTGGTGTTCAACCCGGCGACCCCCTTGAGCGTGCTTGAATACGTGATGGACAAGGTCGACATGGTCTTGCTGATGAGCGTCAACCCAGGCTTCGGCGGGCAGAAGTTCATCCCCGGCACCCTGAACAAACTGCGCGAAGCCCGCGCGCTGATCGATGCCTCGGGCCGCGATATCCGCCTGGAAATCGACGGCGGGGTCAACGTCAACAATATCCGTGAAATCGCAGCAGCAGGCGCCGACACCTTTGTGGCCGGCTCGGCGATCTTCAACGCCCCCGATTACCAGGAAGTCATCGACAAGATGCGTGCAGAACTGGCGCTGGCGCGTCCATGAGCGGCTTCGAGCAGCTGTTTCCCGGCAAGCTGCCACGGCTGGTGATGTTCGATCTGGACGGTACGTTGATCGATTCGGTGCCTGACCTGGCAGCGGCGGTGGACGAGATGCTGCTCAAGCTGGGGCGCAAGCCGGCGGGGATCGAATCGGTGCGCGAGTGGGTCGGCAACGGCGTGCAGATGCTGGTGCGCCGGGCCTTGGCCAATCACATCGATGCCGAAGGCGTCGACGATGTCGAGGCCGAGCACGCCCTGGAACTGTTCAATGCCGCCTATGAAGGCGGCCACGAACTGACCGTGGTCTACCCCGGCGTGCGCGACACGCTCAAATGGCTGAGCAAGCAGGGCGTGGAAATGGCCCTGATCACCAACAAGCCGGAGCGTTTCGTCGCGCCGCTGTTGGACCAGATGAAAATCGGCCGGTATTTCCGCTGGATCATCGGTGGCGATACCTTGCCGCAGAAGAAGCCCGACCCGGCAGCGCTGTTTTTCGTGATGAAAATGGCCAATATCCCGGCCTCCCAGTCGTTGTTTGTCGGCGATTCGCGCAGTGATGTGCTGGCGGCAAAGGCCGCTGGCGTGCAGTGCGTGGCGCTCAGTTACGGCTACAACCATGGCCGGCCGATCGCCGAAGAGTCGCCGGCGCTGGTGATTGATGACCTGCGACTGTTAATCCCCGGTTGCTTGGGAGCGGGCGCTGAGATAACGTTGCCCGACATCGATCCGTCCCCTTCTGGAAATTCCATCGTGGTGGTCACTCGCAAACTCTGGATGAAAGTCATCAAGGCCCTGGCCCGCTGGCGTTGGCGCGCCTGACTGATCCTGGCCGCGCTGCGGCACGTTTGCATACCTGACTGTTAGACCCTCATGCCACGAGGCACATCATGACCCGCGAAGAATTCCTGCGTTTGGCCGCTGCCGGCTATAACCGCATTCCCCTGGCCTGCGAAACCCTGGCCGACTTCGATACGCCGCTGTCGATCTACCTGAAACTGGCCGACGAGCCCAACTCCTACCTGCTCGAATCGGTACAGGGCGGCGAGAAGTGGGGCCGTTACTCGATCATCGGCCTGCCGTGCCGCACCGTACTGCGGGTGCACGACCATCACGTGAGCATCACCCATGATGGCGTCGAGATCGAAAACCATGACGTGGAAGACCCGCTGGCGTTCGTCGAAACCTTCAAGGCGCGCTACAACGTGCCGACCATCCCTGGCCTGCCGCGTTTCAACGGCGGCCTGGTGGGGTATTTCGGCTACGACTGCGTGCGCTACGTGGAAAAACGCCTGGGCAAATGCCCGAACCCGGATCCGCTGGGTGTGCCGGACATTCTGTTGATGGTCTCGGATGCGGTGGTGGTGTTCGACAACCTCGCCGGCAAGATGCACGCGATCGTGCTCGCCGACCCGTCCAAGGCCGACGCCTTCGAGCAGGGCCAGGACAGCCTCGAAGCCCTGCTGGAAAAACTGCGCCAGCCGATCACCCCGCGTCGCGGCCTGGACCTCAGCCGTCCACCGGCAGCCGACCCGATCTTTCGTTCAAGCTTTACTCAGGATGACTACGAGCGCGCGGTCGATACCATCAAGGAATACATCCTTGCCGGTGACTGCATGCAAGTGGTGCCGTCGCAGCGCATGTCCATCGACTTCAAGGCTGCGCCGATCGACCTGTATCGCGCGCTGCGCTGCTTCAACCCGACGCCGTACATGTACTTCTTCAACTTTGGCGACTTCCACGTGGTGGGCAGTTCGCCGGAAGTGCTGGTGCGGGTCGAAGACAACCTGATCACCGTGCGCCCGATTGCCGGCACACGCCCGCGTGGCGCGACCGAAGAAGCCGACCTGGCGCTGGAAGAAGACCTGCTCAGTGACGACAAGGAAATCGCCGAGCACCTGATGCTGATCGACCTGGGCCGCAACGACACGGGGCGTGTGTCGGAAATCGGTTCGGTGAAACTCACCGAGAAGATGGTGATCGAGCGTTACTCGAATGTGATGCACATTGTGTCCAACGTCACCGGTGAGCTGAAAGCCGGCTTGACCGCGATGGACGCGCTGCGCGCAATTCTGCCGGCGGGCACCTTGTCGGGTGCGCCGAAGATCCGCGCGATGGAGATCATCGACGAGCTGGAACCGGTCAAGCGCGGTGTCTACGGCGGCGCCGTGGGTTATTTCGCCTGGAACGGCAACATGGACACCGCCATTGCGATCCGTACGGCGGTGATCAAGGACGGGGAACTGCACGTGCAGGCCGGCGGCGGGATCGTCGCCGACTCGGTGCCGGCCCTCGAATGGGAAGAAACCCTGAACAAGCGCCGCGCGATGTTCCGCGCCGTTGCGCTGGCTGAACAGACCCCCAATTCCTGAGGTTTCCCCCATGTTGCTGATGATTGATAACTACGACTCTTTTACCTACAACGTTGTGCAGTACCTGGGCGAGCTCGGTGCCGAGGTCAAGGTAGTGCGCAACGACGAACTGAGCGTGGCCGAGATCGCTGCCCTGAACCCGGAGCGCATCGTGGTTTCGCCAGGCCCGTGCACGCCGACCGAGGCGGGTATTTCCCTGGAAGCGATCCAATATTTCGCCGGCAAGCTGCCGATCCTGGGCGTGTGCCTGGGCCACCAGTCCATCGGCCAGGCCTTTGGCGGTGACGTGGTGCGCGCGCGCCAGGTGATGCACGGCAAGACCAGCCCGGTGTTCCATAATGATGTGGGCGTGTTTCACGGCCTCAACCTGCCGGTGACCGTGACCCGCTACCATTCGCTGGTGGTCAAGCGCGAGACCCTGCCGGAATGCCTGGAACTCACCGCCTGGACCCAGCTGGAAGACGGTTCGGTCGACGAGATCATGGGCCTGCGCCACAAGACACTGAATATCGAAGGGGTGCAATTTCACCCCGAATCGATCCTGACCGAGCAGGGCTACGAGCTGTTCGCCAACTTTCTCAAGCAGAGCGGCGGCACGCGCTAAGGACTTTCCATGGATATCAAGACTGCCCTGAGCCGTATCGTCGGCCACCTGGACCTGAGCACCGCTGAAATGAGCGATGTGATGCGCGAGATCATGACCGGTCAATGCACCGACGCGCAGATCGGCGCGTTCATGATGGCCATGCGCATGAAGAGCGAGAGCATCGACGAGATCGTCGGCGCCGTGTCGGTCATGCGCGAGCTGGCGGACAAGGTTGAGCTCAAGACCCTCGATGGCGTGGTCGACGTGGTCGGCACCGGCGGCGACGGTGCGAATATTTTCAACGTGTCGACGGCGTCCTCCTTTGTGGTCGCGGCGGCGGGTTGCACCGTGGCCAAGCACGGCAACCGTGCGGTGTCCGGCAAGAGCGGCAGCGCCGACCTGCTGGAAGCGGCCGGCATCTACCTGAACCTGACCCCGGTACAAGTGGCGCGCTGCATCGACAACGTCGGCATCGGCTTCATGTTTGCCCAGTCCCACCATGGCGCGATGAAGCACGCCGCAGGCCCGCGCAAGGACCTCGGCCTGCGCACCCTGTTCAACATGCTCGGCCCGCTTACGAATCCGGCCGGTGTGAAGCACCAGGTGGTCGGCGTGTTCAGCCAGGCCCTTTGCCGGCCCCTGGCGGAAGTATTGCAACGCCTGGGCAGCAAGCATGTGCTGGTGGTGCATTCCAAGGACGGCCTGGACGAATTCAGCCTGGCAGCACCGACATTCGTGGCGGAGTTGAAGGACGACCAGGTCACCGAATACTGGGTCGAGCCTGAAGACTTGGGCATGAAAAGCCAGAGCCTGCACGGCCTGGCGGTGGAAAGCCCGGCGGCATCGCTGGAACTGATTCGCGATGCCCTCGGGCGTCGCAAGACCGAGAACGGTCAAAAAGCGGCGGAAATGATTGTTCTGAATGCTGGCGCGGCACTTTACGCAGCCGACCACGCCTATAGTCTTAAGGAAGGTGTCGCCTTGGCCCACGATGCGCTGCACACTGGTCTGGCTCGCGAGAAGCTCGAAGAACTGGGAGCATTCACCGCAGTATTCAAGATGGAGAATGAAGGATGAGTGTGCCGACCGTTCTGGAAAAGATCCTGGCCCGCAAGGCCGAAGAAGTCGCCGAGCGCCGTGCTCGCGTCAGCCTCGCCGAGCTGGAAAGCCAGGCGAAAATCGCTGACGCACCGCGTGGTTTTGCCAATGCGCTGATCAAGCAGGCCAAGGAAAAACAGCCTGCCGTCATTGCTGAAATCAAGAAGGCTTCGCCCAGCAAGGGTGTGATCCGCGAGATCTTCATTCCTGAAGACATTGCCAAGAGCTATGAGAAGGGCGGGGCGACTTGTCTCTCCGTGCTCACCGATATCGATTACTTCCAAGGCAGCGACCTGTTCCTGCAGCAGGCTCGCGCGGCGTGCAAGTTGCCGGTGATCCGCAAGGATTTCATGGTCGACCCGTACCAGATCGTCGAAGCCCGCGCCTTGGGCGCCGACTGCGTGCTGCTGATCGTCTCCGCGCTGGATGATGTGAAGATGGCGGAGCTGGCGGCCGTGGCCAAGGGTGTCGGCCTGGATGTGCTGGTCGAAGTACACGACGGTGATGAGCTGGAACGTGCGCTGAAAACCCTCGACACCCCGCTGGTGGGCGTCAACAACCGTAATCTGCACACCTTCGAAGTCAGCCTGGAAAACACCCTCGACCTGCTGCCGCGGATTCCGCGTGACCGTCTGGTGATTACCGAGAGTGGCATCGTCAACCGTGCCGATGTGGAACTGATGGAAATCAGTGGGGTGTACTCGTTCCTGGTGGGCGAGACCTTCATGCGCGCCGAGAACCCGGGGGCGGAGTTGCAGCGTCTGTTCTTCCCGGAGCGTGGCGTGGCGGTGAGTGGTTCGACCCTCGACTGACTTTCAACGTCGGTAAGTGTGGGGGGCTGGCTTTTGTGGGAGCTGGCTTGCCTGCGATAGCGTCACCTCGGTGATATAGATACACCGAGGTGCCTGCATCGCAGGCAAGCC
>NZ_JASCPP010000085.1:0-31735 GCF_029959745.1 Pseudomonas sp. PS01298
CCAGCAGGTGCAGGCGATTCAATGTGGGAGCGGGCTTGCCCGCGAATGCGCTGTGTCAGTCCATACTTTCAGCGACTGATCCAACGCATTCGCGAGCAAGCCCGCTCCCACATTTGATTTGTGGTAAGGCGACCGACCCGCTATAAATCAGCAAACTGTCCACCGAGAAGCGACAATGAACCCCTTCGAAGACATGCGCCTGTTCTGCCAGGTCATGGAATCCGGCAGCTTCACCGCCGCCGCCGAACAACTCGGCCTGTCCAAGCAGTTCGTCAGCCGCCGCCTGATCCAGCTGGAAGATCGCCTCGGCGTGCGCCTGCTCAACCGTTCCACCCGCCGCCTGGACGTCACGCCCCTGGGGCAGAGTTACTACGAATCCGCCTTGCGCCTGCTCACCGAAGTCGAGCAAGTGGAGCAGGGCATCGCCGGCCAGAACAGCGAACCGCGCGGCACCCTGCGCCTCAGCGCGCCGTTGTCGTTTGCGATGGCGCACCTGGGCTGCCTGTTGCCGCAGTTTTTGCAGCGCTATCCCCAGGTGTCGGTGGAAGTCGACCTCAGCGACCGCCCGGTGGATTTGATCGGCGAAGGCTACGACCTGGTGCTGCGCATCGGCACCCTGGAAGATTCCACCCTGATTGCCCGCCGTATCGCCAGCATCCCGCGCGTCTACTGCGCGAGCCCGGATTACCTGGCCCTGCGCGGCACCCCGCAGAAACCCGACGATCTTGCCGACCACGACTGCCTGCCCTACGGCCATGGCCGCCAGGTGCAGTGGCGCTTCAAGGGCAAGCTGCAGGCGCTGAACGTCAGCGGGCGCATGCGCGTCAACAATGGCGAGCTGCTGCGCGACACCGCGATTGCCGGGCTGGGCGTCACCTACTTGCCGACCTTTATCGTCGGCGAGGCCTTGAAGGACGGGCGCCTGGTGAGTGTACTGGACGACTTCGCCCCCGAAGCCCTGACCTTGTCGGCGGTGTATCCGCAGCACCGGCAAAGCTCACGGCCCGTCCAGGCGCTGGTGGAGTTCTTGCGCGAACGCCTGGCTAGTGGCTGTTGAACAACTGGCGGATCAGGTTCGGCGTGCTGCCGGTCCAGCGCTTGAATGAGCGTCGGAAGTTGGCTGCGTCGTTGAAATTCAGGTACGCCGCCACTTCCTCATTGCTGTAGCCCTTGACCTGGTACAGGTGCAGCGCCACCTGCTTGCGCACGCGGTCCACCTGCTGCTGAAAACCGGTGTCGTGCTTGTGCAGTTTGCGCTTGAGGGTCGCCGGGCTCATCGCAAACGCCTGGGCCGCCTGTTCCAGGCTCGGCGGCTGGCGTACCTGATCGCGCAGGTAGTCGTAGAGGCAGTCGAGAAAGCTGCCGGCAAAGCCCAGGTGTTCGATCTGCTCGCAGGCCTGGCGACGTGCGACCTGGCCGGCAGTGGCCGAGGCACCCGGCCACGCGTGGGTGAGGTATTCGCGCGGGATGCTGAGCATGTCCAGCGGGCGCGCAAAGCGCGTGCCTTCGCCCAGGTTCACCCAGTACTGCTCGACATAACGCGGCTCGGCGTGGCTGAAACTGCACGCCCACGGCAGCCGCTGGCCGCTCAGCCATTGGCTCATGGCAACCAGTGAGGTCACGCTGGCCTCCAGCAGGAAACGCCAGTGCTCGCCGGCGCCGCAACTGTCGAGCCAATACAGGTAGGCGTGGTGCTCATCCAGCTCCAGTTGCAGGCTGACCAATGGGCTGAGCAGCACTTGCTGCTGGATGAGGAGTTCGAGTGCCTGGTGCAGATTCTGCGCGTGGCCCAGGGCGTGACTGGCGGCGCCGTAGTAGCCGGGCAGCAGGCGTTGGCCAAACAGGAAGCTGCTGTCGTCGGCATCCAGCAGTTTGCGACTGTTGCCGATCAGGGCCAGGAACTGCTGCGGGCTCAACCGCGCGTTGCCGGCCAGGATGTCCTCGTGGAACAACCCGGTGCCGCGCAGCAGGCGATGGCTGTCGATGTCGCGGGACAAGGCCAGGTCGATCAAGGTAGCGGGTTGGTAATGCCCGGGGATAAAGCGCGTGTCGCTTTCATACCAGCTGGTCTTGACGGCCATCTCAGGCACTTTTCGCCAGCGGTTGCTTGGCCCGTGCCAGCGCCAGGTTGAGGCGCTTGAGCAGGTCGTGGGGCGACTCGTCCAGGGCCATCACCACCGCCGTAGTCGCGGCCAATTGCAGGCGTTCGCCCTGTTGGCGGGTCTTGTGGGCCAGGCCACGCACGGCCTGTTGCAACTCCAGCGCCAGCACCTGGGCCTGGCGTTCGCCGGTGTTGGGCAACAGCACCACAAAACGGTCGCCGGCCAGGCGGCACAGCAAGTCCTGGCGGCGCAGGTTGAGCAACAGCAAATGGCTGAGGGCCTGCAACACCGCGTCGCCCTCGACGTGCCCGAAAGCCTGGTTGATGGCGGCAAAGTTATCCAGGTCCAGGGCCAGCAGTGACAGCGGTTGTTGTTGCTCGCGGCTGTCTTGCAGGCTGTCGGCCAACTGGCGCTTGAGGTAGTCGGCGCCGGCCAGCGGCGTGAGTTTGTCGAACAGCCGATGCTCGCGAAACAGCCGCTCGCGCTTCTCCATCTGCGCGCTGATCGCCAGTTGTTCGCGGTGCCAGTGGTAGATGCCGATGGTCAGCAGGATCATGCCCACCGGCATCGGCCCGGACTCCAGCCAGTGGTCCCAGGTGATGCTGTCGGGCAGGCGGATAAATTCGTCGAGGCTGTCGATCCACCAGGAAAAGAAGATGCACGACAGCCCCAGCGCGAGGTAATTGGTGACGCGCCCGGCGGGTCGGCTTTTCAGCACCAGGCCCAGCCACACCAGCGCCAACAGGGCCGAGCCGCCTTCGCCGAAGATGTCCAGCCAGGCCCATTCACTGACGTATTTCAACTCGCCGCAGGCCAGGTGCAGGATCAGCCCGAGGTTGGCGGCAACCAGCAGCAGCGCGAGTTTCCAGCGATGGGGTTTGAGCACGGAGAACATGGCCGCGAGTCCTTGGGCAAATGAGCGATGGGCGCCAGCACAGCAGATGCATGTGACGGTTGGATGACGGTGGGGGAGGGTCGAATCAGCTCATGGGATAAATAAGATTTCCCGCCAAACGCCGAACAAATGTGGGAGCGGGCTTGCTCGCGAAAGCGTTACGTCAGTTGGCCCATCTGTTCCTGAACGGCCGCTTTCGCGAGCAAGCCCGCTCCCACACTTAATCGAGGTCATATCAGCTCATTTGCCCCGGCATAGGGCCTCAAAAGCCCGGTTTACGGGCCTTCGTGCCGATCCCTGTCACAGAACCGTCATCCCCCACCCCTAGCTTGCCCTCCCAGTTGCCGGGCCTCTTGCCTGGCGCCAATGGATTCTTGGGGAGGATTGCATGTACAAGCGCACCGGGCTCGTCAGCTTCACGCTCACTGCCTTGGCCCTGGCGATGGCCAGCGAGCGGCTCAACGCTGCCGAGGCGGCCACCACCGAGCATGTCGAAGTGGTCGGCCAGGCTGCCGCCATGGACCAGGCGCTCAAGGAGCAGCGCCGCTCCGACAGCATCAAGAGCGTGGTGCATGCCGACGGCGTGGCCCAGTTGCCGGATGAAAACGTCGCCGAAGCGGTGCAGCGCCTGCCGGGCATCAGCGTCGAGCGCGACCAGGGTGAAGGGCGCTTTGTCAGCGTGCGCGGCCTGGGCCCGGACCTCAACAGCGTGACCATCAACGGCACCCTGGTGCCCGCGCCGGAAAGCGCGCGCCGCGCGGTGGCGCTCGATGTGCTGCCCTCGGAACTGGTGCAATCGCTGTCGGTGATCAAGACCCTCACGCCGGACATGGACGCCAACTCCCTCGGCGGCACCGTCGACGTGCAAAGCCTGTCGGCCTTCGACCACAAGGGCCTGTTCTACACCGGCAGCAGCGAGGCCAGCTACGACAAGAACACCCGCCAGACCAGTCCCAAGTTCTCCGGCGCCGCCAGCAACCGTTTCAGCCTTGGCGACGGCATCGACAACTTTGGCGTGGCCGCCGCTCTCAGCTGGCAGAAGCGCGATTTCGGTTCGGACAACGTCGAGACCGGCGGCGCCTGGGACTTCACCGATGGCGCCAGACTCAACGAGTTCGAACAGCGCGACTACGACATCAGCCGCGAACGCGCCGGGGGCGGCCTGAACTTCGACTACAAGCCCGATGACCTCAGCAGCTACTACCTGCGCACTCTCTACAGCCGCTACAAGGACACCGAGACCCGCAACTCCACCAGCATCGAGTTTGCCGACCCCCAGGCGCCCGGCGAACTGGGCGATGCCGAGGGCAAGCGCAAGCTGAAGAATCGCGAGGAAACCCAGGAGATCCAGTCCTACGTGTTCGGCGGCGAACGCATGCTCGGCCTCTGGACCTTGAGCGGCCAGGCCGGCTACAGCCAGTCCAGCGAAGACAGCCCGGCGCACATTGCCGGCGCCACTTTTGACGGCGGCGACTTCGCCAACAGCGGCTTCTATGACAAGGACAAGCCACGCCCGATCATCGGCGCCGGTTTCTACGACGCGAGCAACTTCACCCTCGACAAGGTCGACTGGGAGAAGCAGAACACCAAGGACACCGAGAAAAACCTGCGCCTGGACCTGGCCCGCGACTATGACCTCGGCGGCTACGCGTCCCAGGTCAAGTTCGGCGGCAAGGTCAGCCGTCGCAACAAGGACAACGACCTGGAGGCCTGGGTCTACCAAGACTTCGACACCCTGGGCTTCACCGCCGACCAGCTCAACCTCACTCAATTTCAGAAGGGCTCTGTCGACTATCGCCTCGGCAACTACGGCCCCGGCATCAGCCCTGGCGCGATCAAGCAGCTGATCGGCAGTCTCAATCCGGCGGATTTCTATGACGAGACCGAATCGCGGGTCAACGACTTCACCATCCGCGAGGACATCAATGCCGGCTACCTGATGAACACCGTCGATATCGACGACTGGCGCTTTATCGCCGGCCTGCGCTACGAGGGTACCGAGTTCGAAGCCAAGGGCACCGGCGCGACCGATGGGGTGTTCACGCCCACCGAAACCAAGCGCCGCTATCACCACTGGCTGCCGGGCCTGCATGCGCGCTACCAGATCGACAAGAACACCCAATTGCGCGCCGCCTGGACCAAATCCGTGGTGCGCCCGACCTTCGGCCAACTGGCGCCGGGGTTTGTCATCGACGATGACGAAGCCACCTTCGGCAACCCGGACCTCAAGCCCCTGGAGTCGAGCAACCTGGACCTGGGCATCGAGCACTTCATGGGCCGCGCCGGGACCGTGTCGGCGTTCGTGTTCTACAAGGACATCAAGAATTTCGTCTACAACACCGACCTGGCCGGCACTGGCGCCTGGACCAACTTCGCCGAGGCCCACACCTACGCCAACGGCGACAGCGCCAAGCTCTACGGCCTGGAACTGGCCTACTCGCAGAAATTCGACTGGCTGCCCGCGCCGTGGAACGGCTTGCTGATCGGTGCCAACAGCACGTTCAGCCGCTCCAGCGCCGATATCGAAGGCTTCGACAGTGCCAGCGGCCGTAACCGCAAACGCAACATCAGCCTGCCGAACCAGTCGGACACCGTCGGCAACCTGATGCTCGGTTGGGAAAACGACAGGCTCAGCCTGCGCGTGTCGGCCAACTACAAGTCGGCGTACCTGTATGAACTCGCCTCGATCAACGACAAGGCCCACGACCTGCACGTCGACGCGCAGACCTTCGTGGACTTCAGCGCGCGCTACTCGCTGAGCAAAAACCTGCAGGTCAGCTTCGAGGCGCAGAACCTCACCGATGAGTCGTACTTCGTCTACACCGGCCATCGCAGCTACAACGGCCAATACGAAGAGTACGGCCCGACCTACAAGCTGGGCCTGACCTTCACCCATTTCTGAACTCAACACATTCCAGCTGCAGGCGCTGGCTTGCCTGGAGTTGATCTCCATCGCATTCGAAGGATTTGCACGTTAATGAGAATGTCCAAGCTGTACCTGTTGATTGCCCTGGCCACCTGCGGCCATGCCCTGGCTGGCGACCTGGCGCTGACCCCGTGGGCACCGGGCCTCAAGGCTGAATCCGTGGCCTTCCTGCCCAACGGCCCCGAGCGCCTGGCCGCCGGCACCCGCGACGGCCTGCAATTGCTCGATCGCCAAGGCGCGGAGCTGGCGCGTTTCAAGGGCAATTTCAGCAGCCTCGACACCCGCGCCGCCGGCGCCCAGGTGGTGGCCGCCAGTCTCGACAACGACCGCCAGCAGGCGCTGTTGATCAACCTGGATGTCGCCGGCAAGCGCTTTGGCAAGCCGCTGTACTTGCCGACCCGCGACTTTGCGGTGAATGGCCTGTGCCTTTACCGCGATGCAGCAGCCAACCTGTTTGTGTTCCTGGTCGGTGAAGAGGGCAAGGGCGAGCAATGGCTGGTGGGCAATGGCGCCACGTTATTGAGTGAGGCCCAGCGCGTACGCGGGGTGCCGCTGCCGCCGTCGGCGCAGTTCTGCCAGGTTGATGACGCCACCCAGCAGTTGCTGGTGAATGAAGAAAACATCGGTTGGTGGGCCTATCCGGCGCACCCGGAAGCCGAGGTCAAGCGCACGCCGGTGGCGCTGTTCGACACGCCCAAGCGCGAAGCCGGGGCCATCGCGTCGGTGCCCGGCGGGATGGTCGCACTGGATCCCAAGACCTCCGAGCTGCACCTGTTCCAGCACACCGGCGAGCGTTGGGTCGAGCAATCGAGCCTGAGCCTGCCAGGCCTCAAAGAGCCGGAGCAACTGACGGTCAACGGCCGGCAACTGCTGGTGCGTGACGACGACACCGGCGCGCTCTACCAGGCCACCCTCGACTGGCAGGCCCAGCCGGTGGCGGCGGTGCCGGTGCTGCCGGAAGTCGCCGCCGTGCGCCAGACCGACCCGGTCGGCCGCCAGGGCGATGCAGCGGATGATCCGGCGATCTGGATTCACCCCGGGCAACCGGCGAAGAGCCGCGTGCTCGGCACCAACAAAAAACAGGGCCTGCTCGCCTATGACCTCGACGGCAAGCTGCTGCAGGAGCTGGCCGTAGGGCGCCTCAACAACGTCGATGTACGCCCCAACTTCAAACTCGGCCAGCGCACGGTCGACCTGGCCGTGGCGAGCAATCGTGATCACAACAGCCTGAGTCTGTTCAGCATCGACCGCCAGAGCGGCGAGTTGCGCGAAGCCGGTGAGGTGCCGACGCCGCTCAAGGAAATCTACGGCATTTGCCTGTTCCAGCCGGCGAGTGGGGAGATCTACGCGATCGCCAACGGCAAGGACGGCACCTTCCTGCAATACCGCCTCAGCGCGCCGGATGGCCGTGCGCAGGGTGAGCTGGTGCGCCAGTTCAAGGTCGACAGCCAACCCGAAGGCTGCGTGGCCGACGACCAGCGCCAGCGCCTGTTTATCGGCGAGGAAGATGTCGGCGTGTGGGCGGTGGACGCCCGCGCCGATCAACCGGCGACCCTGACCAACGTGATCAAGGTCGGCCCGCAACTGCACGCGGACGTCGAAGGCCTGGCGCTGTACCAGAGCGACAAGCGCGACTACCTGGTGATCTCCAGCCAAGGCAATGACAGCTACCTGGTGGTGGATGCCGAACCGCCGTTTGCCGTGCACGGCGCTTTCCGCGTGGGCCTGAACGCGGCCGCCGGCATCGATGGCGCCTCGGAAACCGATGGCCTGGAAGTTACCGCCATCAACCTCGGCGGGCCATGGAGCCAGGGCATGCTGGTGGTGCAGGACGGGCGCAAGCGCATGCCCGAGCAGACCCAGAACTTCAAGTTCGTGCCCTGGGCCGACGTGACCCGCGCACTGAAATTGCCCTGAACCGTCATCACCCGGTCATCACTTTTTAATCGAATAGGACATCACCATGCACGCGACGATGGAACATATGACGATCTGGGGTTTGATCAGCGACGCCAGCCTGTTGGTCAAGGCCGTAATGCTCACCTTGCTGTTGGCCTCGTTGCTCAGCTGGTACCTGATAATCCAGCGCGCCAGTGTGCTACGGCGCCTGGAGCGCCAGTTGAATGGCTTCGTGCAGCGCTTTCGCGCGGCGCCGGACTTGCAGGCGTTGTGCCGTGAAACCGTGCAGGCGGGTGAGGGCGGCGTGGCGCCGATCTTTATCGCCGGGGTCCACGAATACCAGCACCTGCACAGCCATGACCCGGCGGTGCTGGAAGGTGTGGAGCGCGCCTTGCAGGTGGCGATCACCGAGCAGGAAGTCGAGCTGGAAAAGGGCTTGCAGTTCCTCGCGACCGTGGGCTCGGTCAGTCCCTATATCGGTCTGTTCGGCACGGTGTGGGGGATCATGAACTCGTTCATCGGCCTGTCCCAGGTGCAACAGGCGACCTTGTCCACGGTGGCCCCGGGCATTGCCGAAGCCTTGATTGCAACGGCCATCGGCCTGTTTGCGGCGATCCCCGCAGTGATCGCCTACAACCGTTTTGCCGCGCGCAGCCAGACGCTGCTCACGCGCTACTACGCCTTCGGCAACGAGCTGCAAGTGCGCCTGCACCGTACTCTGCGCGGTACGCCGATCAACCTGGCCGTGGCCGCCTGAACAAGGAGCAAGCCGATGTTAACCAGGCCGCAACGCAAGTACGGGCCCAAGGCCGAGATGAACGTGGTGCCGTATATCGACGTGATGCTGGTGCTGCTGGTGATCTTCATGGTCACCGCGCCGATGCTGACCCAGGGCGTGAAGATCGATCTGCCCAAGGTCGCCGCCGAGGCGCTGGCCACCGACACGCGCCAGCAGATCCTCACGCTGTCGGTGAAGGCTGACGGCGGCTATTACTGGAACCTTGGCGGCGAACTCGACACCCAGCACCAGACCGACAGCGCCGTGACCCTCGACGAAATGGGCGCCAAGGTCATGCAAGTGGTGGCGGCGCGCAGCGACACCCAGGTGTACATCCGCGCCGACGACAACGCCGGTTACGGGCGTGTGGTCGCGGCCATGGCGGTGTTGCAGAAAGGCGGGGTGAGCAACCTGGGGTTGGTGACCGAGGCCCCGCAATGACGGCGATGATCATGCACAGTGAGACGCTGACGCTGACGCCCCGGGAGCCGTCCGGGTTGTGGAGAAACAGCGTCGCGGCGAGCCTGGCGGTAGCCCTGCACGCAGGGGTGCTGGCAGCGCTGATGCTGGGTTGGTCGGCGGAAAAAGTGCCGGAGGACACACCCAGGGTCATGCATACCCAATTGGTGATGCTGCCGCCTGCGCCCGTGCCTGCTCCCGCACCTGAGCCGGTGGCCTTCACGCCACCGGAGCCTGTGGCTGTGCCCGTGCCCGTGCCGGTGAAACCCACGGTCGATCCACAGGTCCAGGCGCAGAGACTCGAGAAGGCCGCGTTGGCACGCAAGCGCGTCGAAGAGCAGAAAATCGAGGCACAACAGCAGCGCCTGGCTACCGAGCAGCGCAACCGTGAACAGGCGCAACAGCGCCTCGACCAGCAGCGCCTGGCCGCCGACAAAGCCCGCGTCGCTGCCCCCGCAGCAGCGCCGGCACCGGCCTTCGACAGCCGCCAATACCAGCCCTTGAGCAAGGAGGCGCCGGACTACCCCGAGCGCGCCCTCGACAAGAACATCGAAGGCGACTGCGCGGTGGAATACACGGTGAACACCCAGGGCCGCGTGGAAAGCCCCAAAGTGCTCGATGGCTGTCACCCCCTGTTTATCCGGCCGTCACTGGCAGCGGCGAACACCTTCCGCTACCAGCCCAGGATCGTTGACGGCAAAGCCGTTCCCGTGCCGGCGGTGCGCAACACCTTCCACTACCGCATCAAGTGATATCCCGCAGTCAACACCGGGCCCCCTGTGGGAGCGGGCTTGCTCGCGAAAGCGATGGGTCAGTCGATGAATGTGTTGACTGACAGTCCGCCTTCGCGGGCAAGCCCGCTCCCACCTTTGTAATCGGTGCAGTCTGCATATCCTTGCAATCTCCACTACCGCATCAAATGATATCCCGCAGTCAACACCGTGCCCCCTTGTGAGAGCGGGCTTGCTCGCGAAAGCGGTGGGGCAGTCGATGAATGTGTTGACTGACAGTCCGCCTTCGCGGGCAAGCCCGCTCCCACATTTTTAGACGGTGTAAGGCAGCAGATCCTTGCAATGTGGCTGTGTCAGGTGTTGACCAGGTTGGCCAGTTCAGCCCCCGCTACATAGTTCTCCAGATTCGCCAGGAACGTGTCCGCAATTTCGTTGCGGCTATTGGTGGAAATGGCCGAGGTGTGCGGCGACAACCTGACTCTCGGGTGGGTATACAACGGGTGCCCATCCGGCAGTGGTTCCGGTTCGGTCACGTCCAGCGATGCCAGCCCGATCTGTCCGTTGTCGAGTGCTTCGAGCAGCGCCTCCTGATCCAGCAGGCCGCCACGCGCGATGTTGATCAGGTGCAGCCCGGGCTTGGCGCTGCCGAGTACATCGCGGTTGATGATATGCCGCGTGGATTCGGTCAGCGGGGCTGCCACCACCAGGTGGTCCGCGCGGGCGAACAGGTCGTGGATGTCCTTGGCCGCTTCCACACCGGCAACGCCAAACGGCACCTGGCTTTGGCGCAGTGCCACGACCTGGATGCCCAGGGCCAGTGCCTTCTGCGCCAGGCTCGCGCCAATTGCGCCGAAGCCGAGGATGCCCAGCGTGGTGCCTTTGAGCGGGCGCAACGGGGTGAAATGCCACTGGGCGTCCTTCACCCAGATATCCGGCAAATGCTTGGACGCGGCAAAGATCGCCGCCAACGCGAACTCGGCGAGGTTGTCGGCCGCGCTGCCTCGGGAGGTGGTCACCGGTGGCCCGTTGAACAGCCATTGCGGGTAGAAATCGATGCCCGACGACACCAGGTGCACCCACTGTGCGCCGTAGGGCCAGCCCGGTGGCGGGGTGTCCGGGGCGGTGTAGCCGCGCACGTTGATCGGGCGCAGCAACAGGATATTCGCCTGCGGCGGCAGGTCGCTCGGCACCCCTGGCGGCACGCCGATCACTTCGGCGTCGGCGTGCAGCGCGCGCAGGCGCTCGCGGATCACGTCGTTGTAATCCTCGTCGAGTTGGCTGGCAATAATCACCTGACTCATGTGCGTTCCTTCTGGCGTTGGGCGAAGACCGCTTTGCCGACGCCTTGCAGCACGGCGTCATTCTGCGGGGTATGCACGCGACTGCAGAGCACGTCGCGGTAGTGTCGTTGCAGTGGGCTGTGACGCGACAGGCCGGGGTTGCCCGAGGCCTCGATGGCGAGTTCCACCGCGCGGATGGCATTGTTGGTGACCAGGTACTTCAACTGGGCTGCGTTGGCCGCCGGGGTATGACCTTCGGCGGCGGCGTCCAGCAGGCTGCGGTTGGCAAACAGCAGGGTGTCGATATGCCCGACGGTTTCCTGAAAACGCGGCAGCGTCGACAACGCTGCACCGAGGTTGGACGGCTTGCGTTCCTCCAGCCAGTTCACCAGCCAGTCCCGCGCGGCGTGGGCCACCGCGTCGTACACCGATGACAGCAGCACCGACATCCACAGGAAGCCATCGCCATCCAACTCCGGCTGCGGGGCACTCCAAGGGCTGACGCTGACGGCGTGGTCCAGCGGCACCAGCACATTGTCGAGCACCACTTCATGGCTGCAGGTGGCGCGCATGCCCAGGTGGTCCCAGGTGTCGATAATGCTCACGCCGGGGCTGTCCTTGGGCACCAGCCAGGCGCCCACCAGTGGGTCGGCGTCATCGCTGCGGCCCCACACGCTGAACCAGCTCAGGCCATGGCTGCCGGTGGAGTAGATCTTGCGCCCGCTGATGCGCCAGCCCTCGGCGGTGCGCACTGCGGTGGTCGCCGGCAGACCGCCACGGGCCGGGGTGCCGAGGTCGGGTTCGACGCGCAGCGCATTGATCAAGGCACCGTCGCGCACCGCGTCCTCGGCCACTTGCGTACGCAGGTGGACCGGCCAGCTCTTGCTGTCTTGCAGGCGGGTGTGTTGCAGGTATTGCATCACCAGGATCAGCGCAGTGGACGGCTCGCCCCTGGCAATCGCACTGATCGCCTTGCGCGCCTGCGGCAGGCTGGCGCCGCCGCCGCCCAGGGCCTTGGGCACGGTGAGGGCGACCAGGCCGTGTTCATGCAACAACTTGAAGTTGGCATGCGGGAACGCGCCGCTCTCGTCATACAGGTGCGCGGTGCTCGCCAGCTCGGCGCTGAGGCGTTCGAGCAGGGCTTCGAAGTTGGCGACTTCCACGGAGCGCAGAGACGCTTGGGTCATAACAATGTACTCGGTCAAAAATGTGGGCGCCGGCAAGCCGGCGTCTACAGGGGGTTGTGGGCTTAGATAGCGATGCGTACGGGCTGTTGGCCCAGCAGTCGCTCCACCACCTGCAGCACCGGCTCGGCCTCGGTGCGCACCAGCCAATCCGGGCTCACTTCGACGAATGCCACTGTGCCGTCCCTGGCGATCACCACCACCGTCGGTTGCGGCAGTTCCCAGGTCCCGGTGCCGGTGGTGTCGCCGATGTGGTTGCCCTTGGCCAATGCGGCGTTGCGCGAGGCTTCGTCGAAACTGTAGAGAATGCCCAGGCGCCGGCCGAGGTTGTTGTCGGTGTCGCTGGCCACCAGCAATTGCAGGTTATGGCGGGTCTTGATTTCCACCAGCCGCTCAGGCACCTGCGGGCTGACCGCCACCAGCGGCACCCCCAGTTCGCGCAGGCGTGGGTAGAGTTGGCGTTCGTAATAGGGCAGGGCGAGATTGCACGCCGGGCAGCCGGCAAAGCGGAAGAAGATCAGCACCGCCGGCCCATCGGCCAGCAACAGTTCGCGGTTGAGTTCGCCGCCTTCCACATTGAGCAGGGTGAATGGGTCCAGTTCATCGCCGACCTGCACATAGTCGTCGGGCCTTGCTTCATCGACCAGGCGCTGGCGCTGGTCGATGTTGACCTGCAACGCCGCCGGTGCCCAGGAAGCCACGCGCTCGGCGTGCAGATCCGCTAATTGACGGTTGAGGGATTCGCTCATGCCAGCGCCTCCTGTTGCGCTTCGACCTCGGCGGCGACGCTGTAGCGGTTGGCCGGCACGTCCAGGCCAAGGTTGTCGCGCAGCGTGTGGCCGCTGTACTCGGTGCGGAACAGGCCGCGCTGTTGCAACACGGGCACCACCAGTTCGGTGAAATACTGCAAGCCGTCCGGCAGCACCGAGTTGATGATGAAACCGTCGCTGGCACCGCGCTCGAACCAGGTCTGGATGGCATCGGCGACTTGCTCCGGGGTGCCGACAAAATCACGCTTGGGCCGCGAGAACCGCAGCGCCACTTCGCGCAGGGTCAGGCCTTCGTCCCTGGCCAGTTGCTTGATCCGGTCGGAGCCGCCTTTCTGGCTGTTGGCGCCGAGGTCGCCAAGTTCCGGGAAGGGCGCGTCCAGGGGGTACTTGCTGAAGTCATGGTCATTGAACGGGCGGCCGAGGGCGACAATCGCGTCTTCGACGGTGACCAGGTCCACGGCCTGCTGATAGCGGCGTTCCACTTCGGCTTCATCGCGGCCGACAATCGGCCGGATACCCGGCAGGATCGACAGGCTGTCGGCGTAACGCCCAAAGCCTGTGGCGCGGCGCTTGAGGTCCTGGGAATAGGCCAGGCCTTCCTCGATGCTCTCCACGTGCACAAAGATCGCGTCGGAGTTTTCGGCGGCGAAGTTGCGCCCATCCTCCGAGGTACCGGCCTGGAAAATCACCGGTTGACCCTGGCGCGAGCGTGCGATGTTGAGCGGGCCCTTGACCGCGAAGAACTCGCCCTTGTGATTCAGTGCATGCAGCTTGTCCGGGGTGAAGAATTCGCCGCTTTGCTTGTTGTAGGCAAAGGCGTCGTCTTCCCAGGAGTCCCACAGGCCCTTGACCACGTTCACGTGTTCCTTGGCGATGCGGTAGCGCACGGCGTGGGGCGGGTGCTCGGCCTTGCCGAAGTTGTCGGCGGTGCCGCTGAGCCACGAGGTCACCACGTTCCAGCCGGCGCGGCCGCCGCTGATATGGTCCAGCGACGAGAACTGGCGAGCCACTTGGTAGGGCTCGGTGTAGCTGACCGTCACCGTGGCGACGAGGCCGATGTTCGTGGTGATGGCGGCGAGGGCCGAGAGGATCGTCAGCGGCTCGAAGCGGTTGAGGTAGTGCGGGCTGGATTTGGCATGGATATGCAGGCTGTCGGCGATGAACACGAAGTCGAACTTGGCAGCTTCGGCCAATTCAGTCTGCTGCTTGTAGAACCCGAAGTGGGTGCTGGCATTCGGTTGGGCGTTCGGGTGGCGCCATTCGCCCCAACCGTGGCCGACACCGTGGACCATGGCACCCAGTTTCAAATGGCGTGGCTTGGAGGGATGTGGCTTGCTCATGTTCTGCTCCTGTTAGCGCGATGCTTGGGAAAAGGGGACACGCTTGGCGTTAAAGCTCTTGTCGAAGCCTTGCGACACGTCGATGTGCTTGGTCAACAGGCCTTCTTTTTGATAAGTGTCGGCGGTCGCTTGCAGGCCGCTGATCACCGAGTCGTCGATGGTGACCGGGCTCAGGCGGGTGTCCTTGGCCACTTCCACGTGGACTGCCAGCGGCAGGCCGGTGATCTTGGCCTGGGCGGCTGCGTACTCATTGGGGTGGGTGTTGGCCCACGCATAGGCGCGGTCGAGGCGTGCGACAAAGTCGTCGAGTTGCGGGCGCTTGTCGGCGATGGCCTGGCTGGTGGCGGCGAGGTACAGGTGGTTGCTCAGCAGGTTGCTGCCACTGATCAGCACGCGGGCCTGGCTTTGCGAGGTGACCACGGTGGTGTACGGGTCCCAGGTGGCCCAGGCGTCGGCGGTGCCGTTATCCAGCACCAGGCGTGATTCGCTGGGCAGCAGGAAAATGAACTGCACATCCTTGGTAGTCAGCCCGGCAGTGGCCAGGGCCTTGATCGCCAGGTAATGACCGATTGAGCCGCGCCCGGTGACGATCTTCTTGCCCTTGAGGTCGGCGACAGTCTTGATCGGCGAGTCCTTGGGCACCAGCAGCGCGGTGGTATTGCGCCCTTCGGCGTGGATGATGCTGACCACCTTGAGCGAGGCACCGGCACCCAGTGCGAACACGTAGGGCGCATCACCGAGGGCGCCGATGTCCACGGCGCCGGCATTCAAGGCTTCGCCCAGGGGCGAGGCGGAGGGGAATTCCGACCACTGGATTTCATACGGGACGTTCTTGGTTTCGCCTGAGACTTCCAGGAGAGCCTTGATGGTGGATTTCTGGTTGGCCACCCGCAGTGGCTGCAGGTCGGCGGCGTGGGCGCCGCTGCTCAGACCGAGGGCAAGGGCGGCGCCCAGGAGCAAGCGTTTGAAGGGGGTGGTAAAGACCATGGGATGCAGGCTCCAGGCAGATCAAGAAGGGGTTCGGTTACCTCCGCCTGGAGAAGGGGTCGGTGAGTGGGGTTAACGTTATGCCCATAAAAACTCGCTGTGAAGTTCTTTTTGGTTATATGTTAATTATTAAAATATTTGATTATGTGTTAATTGATTATTCTCTAATTGCATTTGGCGGCGCGCTGCGGGCCAGGGCGAAGATGCCATCCATGCGCCAGTGCTCGTTGCGGTGGGCAGGGTCATCGGTCCATTCGTCCCAGCCCGAGTCGCGGCGGTATTGGCCGAGCAGCCCGGCTTCGCGGACTGCGACGGGATCGGGGTGGCGCAGTTGTTCGCAGTCGGGGTCGACGTACAGCGCATCGCTGCTGCAATACAGCTCGCACATGAAGCAGGTCTGGCAGGCCAGCTGGTCGGCGATCACGGGTTTGCCCAAGGTATCGGCGGCAAGCACGTTGGTGGGGCAGACGGCGACACATTGGCCACAGCCGTTGCACAGGTCGGAGTAGATCAGTTCAATCATTGTGGGTGGCCTTGATGGATGGGGTCGAAACGCGCCTGCACCTGGCCCACTCCAGCCAACCGCAAATGCGCGTCGAACTGCGAATGCTGCCGCGGTGTGTCGCTGCGCTGGTGCATGCCGCGGCTTTCCTTGCGCAACGCGGCGGCGGTGTAGCACCAACGCGCGGTGGCGGCCATGGCCACGGTTTCGCGGGCGCGCAATGGGTTGTCGGCGCAGGGTGGGCCGTCGCTGATCTGGTCCCAGATGTTGTCCAGTTCACGCAGCGAGCGCGCCAGTTGGGCGCCGCTGCGGAACAGGTTCTTGTCCAGCGGATGGACTTCGGCCTGGATGCGCTGGATCAGTTCGGCACTGCCGCCCACCGCGCCGTCAAAGCCACGCAGCGCGCCGAGATACAGCGCTTTTTCGCGGGCCAGCCGCGCAGCGCCGCGACCGGCCCATTGCCCGGTGGAGAGCGCCCAGGCCGAATTCTGCGCGCCGCCGCCGGAGGTGGCGCCGGCAATCGGCTCGCGGCTGGCGGCATCCCCGGCAGCGAAGACGCCGGGCACGGTGGTCTGGCAATCGTCATCGACCAGGCGTAAACCGCCGACGCCGCGAATGGTGCCTTCGGGATGCAGGGTCACGGCGAATCGCTGGCGATAAGGGTCGACCCCGCGCCGGTCGAACGGCAGCATCAGGTTCGGCTGGATACTCGGCAGTTGTGCGCGGATATCCGGCGGCACGCGGTTCAGGCGGCAATACACCGGGCCGTTGAGCAGCGCCCTGGCCAGGTCTTCGGTGAAGCCAGGACCGGTGGCAATCCCCAGCGGCCGATCCGCGGCATCGAAATACTCGCCAAAGCTGTACACCATCGAACGGGTCATGCTGCTGCCTGCGGCGGCGATGCAGTAGTAGTTGGAAAACTCCATGCCCGACAGTTCGGCGCCGGCTTCGGCGGCCATCAGGTAGCCGTCGCCGGTATTGGTGTGGTTGCCCAGCAGGCGCGACAGGAACGCGCAGCCGCCCGTGGCCAGCACCACCGCGCCGGCGCGGATCAGCCAGTCACCGCCGGCCTGGCGGCGCCAGCCGCGTGCGCCGACCACTGCGCCGTGATCGTCACGCAGCAGTTCCAGCGCGGGGTGGTGGTCGAGAATCGTCACGCCACTGTCCAGCACACGCCGCCTGAGGCCGCGCAGGTATTCGGGGCCGCGCAGCCCGCGATACTGGGTCACGCCATGTGCGTCCTGCGGGAAGTCGTAGTAGCCGCTCAGCCCCGGCAGGCTGGTCCAGGTGGTGTCGATGGCGCGGGCCATCCAGCGTGCATCGGCAAGGCCATAGGCGGTGCCCAGGCGTTTGTCGATGGCCGCTTCACGGGCGTCGGGTGGCACCCACCAGTGGCCGGGTCCGGCGGTGGCGGTCACGCCGCTGGTGCCGCAGTAGCCCTTGTCGACGAGGATCACCCTGGCCCCTTCGCGCGCCGCCGCGATGGCGGCCCAGGTGCCCGCCAACCCGCCGCCGATGATCAATACATCGCTATTCAATTCAGTCATCACCCGCGCCTCAGAAGTTGTACGCCAGGCGCGTGTAGTAATACGCGCCGCCAAAGCCGAAGGGCGAGAACTGCCCATACTCGTACCCGCCGGCCCAGTCCTTGATGCCTTTTTTATCCGGGTAGACGTTGAACAGGTTGTTGGCCCCCAGGGCCACGGTGAAATGCTTGGTGATGTCGTAGGCGGCGTCGACATCGCTGATCCATTTGGCGCTGAACTTGCGATCGTTGATCGGGTTGTTGTCACCTTCGATGTAGCTGCCGAAGCGGGTCAGGGCGAGGTTGAGGGTGTAGGCGCTGACCTTCCAATTGGCCGCCAGGATCAACTTGGATTGCGGGGTGGCGACGGTCAGGTCCTTTTGCAGGCGGCGGTCGAAGATCTGGTAGTTGGAGCCCAGGCTGGCCAGCGCGGGTGGGGTGGCCTGGAGTTTTTCGATCTTGGTCTGGTTCCAGTTGTAGGCCAGGCTCCAGCGCACCTGGCCGTACTGGTCGAGCTGCTGGCGGTATTCGTTGATGATGTCGATGCCACGGGTGCGGGTGTCGACGGCGTTGGTGTAGTACTGCGCGTACAGGCCCGGCGACAGGCCGTTGGCGACCAGGATCTGCGACACCGCCGGCCCGCCCAGCAGACTGGTGGAAACGATGCGGTCGCGAATGCCGATCTGGTACAGGTCGGTGGTCAGTCGGTAGTTCGGGGTCGGCTCATAGGTGAAGCCCAGGCTGTAGTTCAGCGACTTCTCGGGCTTGAGTTTTTCCGCGCCCAGGGCCTGGGCCTCGGGGGTGTCCACCGGCAGCACCTTGACCGGTACCGAGACCTGCTGGCCGTTGACTACGCCGCCGGAGGTGAAGGTCGACGAAGCGTAGATCGTCTGTGCCAGCGACGGCGCCCGGAACCCGTTGTTGATCGTGCCGCGCAGGGCAAACTCGGGCGTGAGCTTGAAGCGCGTCGACAGCTTGCCGCTCCACGTGCTGCCGATGTCCTGGGTGTAGCGCTCGTAGCGGGCGGCGGCGCCGATGTACCAGCGGTCCGTCACGTCCAGACCCAGGTCGACATAGCTGGCGACGTTGCTGCGACTGATCTCGCCGGCATCCGCGGTGCTGGTGCCGTTATACGACGCCAGGCCCGGCAACGGTGTTTGGCCGGCGAAGGGACCACTGGGAAGCACGTAGTTGCCGGGCGTATAGGACGCGTAGTCGCCGGCCTCGATCTGGTATTTCTCCCAGCGGTACTCGAAGCCGAATGCGGTTTGCAGCGGGTGGCTCAGGCCGATATCGAAGGTGCGGCTGAGGTCGAGGTTGTTGGTCCACTGGTCGAAGATCTGCGAGGCCAGGTTGAACGAGGTCGGGCTGGTCGGCCCCAGGGATGGGTTGAGGGTGTTGTTGGCGTTGAGGGTCGAATCGTCTTCACCCCAGGTGGAACTGATGTCGTAGTCCCAACCACCGACCAGGCCCTTGAAGCCGCCCGCCACCTGGAAGTCCTTGGTGCGGTTGCGCCGTTGCGCGTGGATGCCATCGGGGTAGGGCGTGTTCGGGTCGCCGGCCAGGGAGGTGATCTCATTGGGGCGGTAGTTGCCGGTGACCTTGGTGGTTTCCATGTAGCTGGCGGTGGAGAACGAGTAGAACTTGAGGTCGTCCTGCAGCGGCAGTTCAAGGTTGTAGCTGGCGTTGGTGACCTTCTCGCGACCCAGGCCGTAGCTGGGGTTCCAGCCGTGGCGGTTGACCGTCTGGTCGCGGCTGTCGGGGGCGGCGGCGGTGCCGTAGAGGCGGCCGGTGGCACTGCCGGTGCGGTTGAAGGGTTCCTGCTCCTTGCTGTCCAGCGCCAGGTTGGCGAAGCCGTCGTTGGGCAGCGCCAGGCCGTAGTTGACGGTCTGGTGCACGGTGTCGCCGTCGCCCGCACCGTAGCGGCCGAAGGAGGTTTCGGCGCTGCCGCCGCTGTCGTTTTCCTTGAGGATGATATTGATCACCCCGGCGATTGCGTCCGAGCCGTACTGCGCGGAAGCGCCGTCGCGGAGCACTTCGATATGGTCGATGGCCGACACCGGGATCAGGTCGAGGTTGACCGGTACCGCCGCCGTGCCGATGCGCGCCAGGTTGTTGATCAGCGCGGTGTTGTGGCGGCGCTTGCCGTTGACCAGGACCAGCACCTGGTCGCCGGACAGCCCGCGCATGGTCACTCCGCGCACCGACCACGAGGTCCCACCACCATTGATCGCCGGCAGGTTGAACGACGGCAGCAGGCGCGCCAGGAGTTCCTTGAGGCCGACCTTGCCACTGGCCTGCAGCTGTTCGGCACTGATCACGTCGATGGGTGAGGGGCTGTCGGCGATGGTCCGCGCCTGATTGCCACGGTTGCCGGTGACCACCACGGTACCGAGGGTTTTGTCCGGGTCTTCGGCTTGGGCCGGGACATTTATGGCGAGCAGGGTCAGCGCGACTGCGCCGTATTGAAAGCGGGATGGAGGCATGGGGGCTGATTCCAGGAGACCAAAGAACACCGCAGATCCCGTGTGGGCGCGGGCTGGCTCGCGAAGGTGGTGTCAGCTACCCATGAGCTGGCTGAACCGCCGCCTTCGCGAGCAAGCCCGCTGCCACAGTGAATCTGTGTGGGACTTTTAAAGGGTGATCAGGCCGCGTCAGCGGCTCTGACCCGATGCGGAATGTCGTCATAGGCAATCAGCACCCGCTCCATGCGACGCGGGTAGTCGCCGTAGTTGTAGACCGGGTAGTGCAGGGTCGAGCGGTTGTCCCAGAACGCCACCGAGCCTGGACGCCACTTGAAGCGCACCTGATGTTCCGGCTTGTTGAATTCCTGCAGCAGGCGGTCGATCAGTTGCTTGCTTTGCTGGGGCGTCCAGCCGATCACCGAAGGGTTCTGCGAGAAGTTGATGAACAGCCCGTCTTCGCCGGTTTCCGGGTGGGTGCGCACCAGCGGGTGGGCGAGGATCGGGTAGTCGTAGCCGACCTTGTCGAGGGCTTTCTTGAAGTCGTGGACCACATGCAGGTTGTCGATTTCAGCGCGCAGGTCATCCGGCAACGCGCGGTACACCGCCCCGGTGTCGGCCCACAGGGTGTCGCCGCCGACTTCCGGCAAGTCCACCGCGCGCAGCACGGCGCCGAGCGTGGGTTGCAGCAACCAGCTGGTGTCGGTGTGCCAACGGCCGCTGGTGCGCGGGCCGTAGAGCTTGCGCTCGTCCTGGGCTTCGATCAGGTGGGCCTGGGGGCGCGACGGGTCGTTTTGCTGGGTGGTGGGGTGCACGTACAGCTCGCCGAATTCCTTGGCGAAGGCGATCTGCTGTTCGGTGTTGATGGCCTGGTCGCGGAAGAACAGCACCTTGTGCGTGAGCAGCAGGTGGCGCAGTTCATCGCGCAGCGCCGAGGTCAGCGGCTGGCGCAGGTCGATACCGCCGATTTCGGCGCCGAGGGTGGGTTCCAGGCGGGTGATATGCAGGGTCATGCGGGTGTCCTCTCGTGTGTGGGTTCAGCCTCCGCCTGGAGAGGGGTCGGATGTGGGGGCCTGCACCCGGGGTGGGTGCAGGCGGGTCAGGTCAATCAGATCACATAGAAACCGTGGGTGCCGTCGCGACCCAGTTGCTCGACCAGGCCGAATTCCCAGTCCAGGTAAGCCTGCATGGCTTCCTTGGGGTTGTCGGTGCCTTCGTATGGACGGCGATAGCGGTCGATGCGCGGGGAGGCCAGGTGGGTCTCGCCTTCCTCCAGCGGCAGTTGCGCGTTGATCCAGCCGGCGGTGCCGTCCTGCAGCAGGAACACCTGCTTGCCGGTGATGGCCTCGACCTCGGCCACCGCCAGGCGCGCCAGTTGGCTGCTGCCGCAGGTGAGTACATAGCGCTGGGCGGCCGGCACCTTGGCCAGGGCTTCGGGCAACTGCGCGCGCAGGGCCCACCAGGCGCCGGGGATATGGCGCTTCACGTAGTTGGCGCTGGCAGTGAAATCCAGCACCACGGTATCGCCGTGGGCCTGCCATTCGGCGAGGGTCTGCGGGCTGATCAATTCGGCCTGGGGCGGCGCGGGCACCGGCGCGACCCAGGCGCCTTTTTCGCTGAAGTGCGCCGGTTGCAAGTCATCCAGCACGTGCACTTCCCAGCCCAGTTGCGCCAGCCAGGAGGCGGACATGTTGGCGCGCACGCCGTCGTCATCCGCCAGCACCAGGCGCGCACCGCGCACACTGGCGACGTGGTCGGTTTCCTGCACCAACTGGCCGCCGGGGGTGGAGCGGGCGCCCGGCAGGTGCCCGGCTTCGAATTCTTCCGGGGTGCGCACATCGAACAGGTAGGTGGTGCGCGCGGTTTGCTGCTGCCAGGCGTGCAGATCGGCGAGGGTGGCCCGGCCAACGCGGGCCTTGTCGGCGACGCGGCGCGCATCGACGGCGGCGACCTGGCGGTGTTCTTCCGAGGTCGGTGCAAAGCGGCGCGATTGGCCGTGGGCGAGCTTCTGCCCGGCCAATGTCCAGCCGATGGTGCCGTTGCGCAGTGCGGAGACGGGGTTGGCCACGCCGGCGTTGATCAGCGACTGCGTGCCGATAATGCTGCGGGTCCGCCCGGCGCAGTTGACGATGATGCGGGTGGCCGGGTCGGGCGCCAGTTCACGGGCGCGCAATACCAGTTCGGCACCGGGCACGCTGATGCCGGTGGGGATACTCATGGTCTGGTATTCGTCGAAGCGGCGGGCGTCGAGCACCACCACATCGGCCTGGTTGTCGAGCAGCGCCTGCACTTCTTCAGCGGCCAGCGAGGGTGTGTGGCGCTCGCTTTCGACCAGCTCGCCGAATGCCTTGCTGGGCACATTGACGTCGATAAACAGCTCGCCACCGGCCTGGCGCCAACCTTCCAGCCCGCCTTCCAACAGGCTCACCTGGGTGTAGCCCAGCGCAACCAGGCGCTCGGCGGCGCGGGCGGCCAGGCCTTCACCGTTGTCGTAGACGGTGACCTGGGTGTCACGGCGCGGGATGCGCGAATACACCTCCAGCTCCAGCTTGGACAGCGGGATGTTCGCGGCGAACAGCGGGTGGGACTCGGCAAACGGCGCTTCTTCGCGCACGTCCACCAGGGCGACTTCTTCACGGTCCAACAGGGCCTGGCGAATCCGGGCGAAGCTACGGGTCGATACGGTACTCATAGGGCAGGGCTCTTTTCTTTGGACAAATCCCAGATATTCGGGAGGAAGGCGTTGGAATAACCGGAGATAAACAGTTTCTCGCTGCCGTCGGGCTGGTACACCGCGCGGCGCACGGCGCCGATATTGGCGCCGTACACATGAATGCTGATGGACACCTGGTCGCTGTGGGCATTGCTGACCTGATGGATATCGCCGACCTTGGGCGACACCGCCTCGACCTGGCCCGGCACCAGCTGGATCGGTTTGCCTTCGGCGACCAGGCGACCGTCAGGCGCGCGCTCGAAGCCTTGGGAAAATTCCGCGCCGCGCAACATGCCGATCAGGCCCCACACTCGGTGGTCATGGATCGGCGTGCTTTGCCCCGGCCCCCAGACAAAGCTGACGATGCTGAAGCGCTGGCGCGAATCGGCATGCAGCAAAAATTGCTGGTAGCGCTCGGGGTCGGGTTGGGCAAATTCATCGGGGAGCCAGTCATCATGGCTGACCAGTTGCGCGAGCAGTTTGCCGCCACGGTGCAACAGGTCGCCTTCGCGTGGATTGCCGTCGATCAATTCCGCCAGGGCGCCTATGAAGGCTCTGAGTCTCTCGGGGTGTCGGGCCTGGGTCATGACAATTCCATCGGTGGGTGTTGATGGGTTTATCTAAGCATAATGTTTATAGTTAATATGCTATTTTTTAATGATTAGCTTATAGCTGCAGGTAATTTAGAACCGGTCTGAATAGCGTTAGACGTTATCGATTGCAGCGCGGGCTATCCAGACAGCGTTCGTGCAACTATGCTTCGCACACATCTTAATGACTGTTCTCTATGTGCGGCCCAAATGAAAATTGACGATATCGATGCCTTTGTCGAAGTGATTCGTTGCCAGTCCATCAGCCATGCCGCCGAGTCGTTGCAACTGACCCAGCCGGCCATTACCCGCCGTGTGCAGAACTTCGAGCAGGCGCTGGGTGTGGAGTTGTTCGACCGCAACACCAAGCCCCTCAAGCCTACGCTGATCGGCACCCGCGTCTATGAACAATGCCGGCTGATCCTGCGCGAGATGGATGCCCTGCGCGAGCTGGTCGCCACCGACGCACCGCCCACCGGCCTGCTGCGCCTGGGCGTGCCGCAGACCATCGGCGACGTGGTGCTGCTCGATGCGCTCAAGCACCTGCGTACCGAATACCCCGATCTGCGCGCCCAGGTCGCCACCGGCTGGGGCAGCCAACTGGTGGGCAAGATCGAGCGCGGTGAGTTGGATGCCGCGGCGGCGCTGTTCCCGGCCGGCAAGATTTTCCCGGACAACGTGGTGGGCGAGTCGATCGGCAAGATGGAATTGGTGGTGGTGTGTGCCAAGGCACAACTGCCGAAGAAACCCTGCAAGCTGGCGGACGTGTACCAGAGCGGCTGGATCCTCAACCCGGACGGTTGCGGCTTCCGCGCGGGGTTGCAGCGCACCTTGTCGGACCAGGGCCTGGCCTTGCGGGTCAACCTGGAAACCTTCGGCACCGAGCTGCAACTGGGCCTGGTGGCGGACGGCCTCGGCCTGGGCCTGGTGCCACGGCCCCTGCTGGAGCGCAGCGCGCACCGCGAGCAACTGGCGGTGATGCCGCTCAAGGACTTCAAGCCGGTGATGGACCTGTGGCTGATCTACCCGCACTTCCTCGGCAACCTGCAGGGGCCGGTGGATGCGTTCGGCAAGCTGGTCGCAAATTCCCTGCACAAGATCCGCAACGCCGCCTGACACCGCCCGGTGCAGGAGCCCGGCTGGCCGGCGATGAGACCCTCGAGACCAGGGCATTGCTCAAGGACGCCATCGCCGGCAAGCCGGGCTTCTGCAGGAGGAGATGGTGTCAGTTGGGTTATAAAAAAATATGATAATTAGCTTAGATTAAAATGTGCTTTTTATTATTTTTTTGCATCCCCTAGGCTTGCCTGGAAGTCCTTAAGGCCATCCAGGAAGTTTTGCCATGAGCAGCGTCACCTCGATCTCCAGCGTTTCCAACAATGTTCGCCAGCGCGTCACTCCGGAAGAATGGGAAGTGCGCGTCAAACTGGCCGCCGCTTATCGCCTGGCGGCCCTGTACAAGTGGACCGACCACATCTACACGCACTTCTCCGCCCGCGTACCGGGCCCGGAGGAGCATTTCCTGATCAACGCCTTCGGCCTGTTGTTCGATGAAATCAGCGCCTCCAACCTGGTCAAGGTCGACCTCGACGGCACCATCGTCGACGACCCTACCGGCCTGGGCATCAACTACGCCGGCTACGTGATCCACAGCGCCATCCACGGCGCACGCCATGACTTGCAAGCAGTGCTGCACACGCATACCCGCGACGGCATCGCAGTGTCGGCGCAGAAAGACGGCCTGCTGCCGATCTCCCAGCATTCCATCGGTTTCTCCGGGCGCGTGGCTTACCACGGGTACGAAGGCGTGGCGCTGGACCTCGACGAGCGCGAGCGCCTGGTCGCCGACCTGGGTGACAAGAGTGTGATGATCCTGCGCAACCACGGCCTGTTGACCGCCGGGATCAGCGTCGAACACGCCTTCCAGCAACTGCAGGGGCTGGAGCGCGCATGCAATATCCAGATCGCGGCGCAGGCGGCGGGCAACGCAGAGTTAATCTTCCCGCCGGCCGAGGTGGTGGCCAAGGTCGAGAAACAGGCTGAGGCGTTCAAGGCGGGGGATGGACCGGGGGTGGCGCGGCATTGGAATGCGCTGATCCGGCAGTTGGAACGCACCGATACCGACTACAAGAACTGATCTGCATATAAGCGCCAGCCCCCCGGCAGGGGCTGGCTTGCCTGCGCCTGCAGGGCGTGTGTTTATGCCACTTGTTGTGCTTGCTCGCGCTCGGCGATCAGCTGGCGGGTGAGCGGGATCAACCGCTTGCCGTAATCGATCGCATCGTTGAGCGGATCGAACCCACGGATCAGGAAGGTGGTGATCCCCAAGTCGTAGTAATCCACCAGCGCCTCGGCGACTTGCTCGGCGGTCCCGACCAGGGAGGTCGAGTTCCCCTGGGCCCCGAGCAAGCCCGCAATCCCGGTCCACAGACGCTTGTCCAGGCGCGAGCCCTGTGCTGCCGCTGCCAGCAAGCGGCGCGAGCCTTCATTCGGCGGTTCGCGGCGTACAAAGCCATTCTTCTCGGCCAGCGCGGTAGCCTGCTGCAGGATGGTCTCGGCACGTGCCCATGCCAGTTCCTCGGTCTCGGCCAGGATCGGCCGCAACGACAGGCTGAAGCGGATGGTGCGCCCGTGCTTGGCCGCCTCGGCGCGCACCTGGGTCACGATTTCGCGCACTTGCTCGTAGGTTTCGCCCCACAGCGCGTACACGTCGGCGTGCTTGCCCGCCACTTCAATCGCGGCCTGGGAGGAACCGCCGAAGTACAGCGGGATATGCGGCTGTTGCGGCGACTTCACCGTGGAATACGCGCCTTCGACCTGGTAGTAGGTGCCCGTGAAGTCGAACGGTTGCTCGCTGGTCCATTCCTGGCGCACCACGCTCAAGTATTCGTCAGTGCGCGCGTAGCGTTCGTCCTTGCCGATATGGCTGCCATCGGCGCGCAGTTCGCGGTCGTCGCCGCCGGTGATGATATGCACGGCGGTGCGCCCGCCGTTGAATACGTCGAGGGTGGTGAACTGGCGTGCGGCCAGGGTCGGCTGGGCAAAGCCTGGGCGATGCGCGATCAGAAATTGCAGCTTCTTGGTCACGCTGGCGGCATGCGAGGCGATCAGCGTGCTGTCCGGGCTGTTGGAATGGAAGGCCACCAGGGCGCGGTCGAAGCCGGCCTCTTCGTGGGCGCGGGCCACGGTTTCCACGTAGTCCGGTTGCAGGGTCGGGCCGCTGCGCGGGTGGATCTCGGAAGCGTGGTGGCCGCCGATGTAGCCGATGAATTCAATGCTCATGGTCTGTCCTTGTCGAGTTCGCGGGTTGCACCTCCGCCGGGCAGGGGGTCGGTTATTCGCGTCCAAAGTAGGGGCAGGGAAGGGGCCTGTAAAATGCCGATTGGTTCTAACCTAATTATTAAAAAACAGAATCATAAATTATTTGATGTATCAGCAATTTGCATGTTGATCGCATTAGGTTATTCCCAGAAAGACTTTCACCAGGGTTTTTTATGCGCTTAGCATGGACCCGCAACGGCGCTCCCGGCCGTGACGTTTTGAACAGGAAGGCCAATGACCGAGACGATTTCCCTCAATAAAGCCGAGGGTCAGCTGAAAGCGACCCGTGGCTGGCGCACGCCCGACGCGGTGCTGCGGCTGGTCAGCCCGATCGTGCTGTTGCTGCTCTGGGAGCTGGCCTCGCAGTTGGGCTGGATCCCCACGCGCGTGATCGCCGCGCCTTCGCAGATCGGCGGCACGCTGTGGGCGATGATCGTCTCCGGCGAACTCGGCAAGCACCTGCTGGTGTCGCTGCAACGCGCGTTGTTCGGCTTGAGTATCGGCGTCAGCATCGGCGTGGTGGCGGCCTTGATCACCGGCTTGTCCAAGCGCGGCGAGGTGATCCTCGATTCGCCCATGCAGATGCTGCGCACCATTCCTTCGCTGGCCCTGGTGCCGCTGTTCATCCTGTGGTTCGGCATTGGCGAGTTCACCAAGATCGCGCTGATCGTCACCGGCACCACGTTCCCGGTGTACCTCAACCTGTTCGCCGGCATCCGCAACATCGACCCCAAATTGATCGAGGCCGCCAACACCCTGGGCCTGAACCGCCGCGAGCTGATCTGGCATGTGATCTTGCCCGGCTCGTTGCCCTCGTTTTTTGTCGGCCTGCGCTATGCCCTGGGCATCTCGTGGTTGGCACTGGTGTTTGTCGAGCAGATCAACACCACCGCCGGCATCGGCTTCCTCGCCAGTGATGCCCGCGATTTCATGCGCACCGATGTGATCGTGATCTGCCTGCTGATCTACAGCGTACTCGGCCTGTTGATCGACGGCCTGATCCGCACCCTCGAACGTTTCGCCCTGGCCTGGCGCCCATCCTTTGTGAGGAACTGATATGTCGACGATTGAAGCTGCGGTGCAGTTGCGCAATGTGGTGCGCCAATTCGGCCAGCAACGGGTCATCGATGGGCTTGACCTGGACATCGCCCCCGGCGAATTCGTCGCCTTGCTCGGCGCCAGCGGCTCGGGCAAGACTACCTTGCTGCGCAGCCTGGCCGGACTCGACAGTATCGACAGCGGCCAATTGCGGGTGCCCAAGGCGCGGGCGGCGGTGTTCCAGGAGCCGCGCCTGATGCCATGGAAGCGCGCCTGGAAAAACGTGATCCTCGGCATGCGCATTCCCGAAGCCAAGGCGCGGGCGGTGCAAGCCTTGACGGAAGTCGGCCTGGCCCATCGCCTTGAGGCCTACCCGGCGACCCTCTCCGGCGGCGAAGCCCAGCGCGTGGCCCTGGCCCGTGGACTGGTGCGCGAACCCAAGCTGTTGCTGCTGGACGAACCCTTCGCCGCCCTCGACGCGCTGACCCGGATCAAGATGCACCGCCTGATCATCGAGCTGTGGCGCAAGCACACACCGGCGGTGCTGCTGGTGACCCACGATGTGGACGAAGCAATCCTGCTGGCCGACCGGGTGATCGTGCTGGCCGACGGCAAGATCGCCGAGCAACTGCGCATCGATCTGCCGCGTTCGCGGGACACCGGCCAGGACGGTTTCCAGGCGATCCGGGCGCGCTTGCTGAACCTGCTCGGCGTGGAAGTCGATGTACCGGCGGCGCGTCCGCCGGCGATCAACCTGCGGCGCGTGGCGCATGGGTAAAGGCTGACCGAGCCTAACGTTGTAATTTCGCCTGGCCTGAGGTCTGATGGGCGCCGAAACGGGCACGTCAACGGTTGGGCAATGATGCGAGCAGAACTAGCGCAGTTTGGCGGGATTACCGTGATGATTCCGGCTGCCCTCATCATTGCTGTGTGGCTGCGGTATTCCAGCCCGTGGGCACTGCGAGGCTGGATCGTGACGGTGGGTGTCACGTATTCGATCGTGGCGTTCAGCAAGTTGCTGTTCAAAGGCTGGGGCTTGTCCTTTCAACACGTGGACATTGCCGTACTCAGTGGCCACGCCATGAACACCTGCCTGATGCTGACCGTGGGCTCAAGCCTGCTGGCGCGTCAGTTCAACGCGGCCCTGCGCTGGCCGGCGGCGCTGGTGGGCCTGCTGCTGGGGCTCTGGTTCAGCGCCTACTGTGTCGCCCCCTTTATCCATCCGCTCAATGAAGCTCTGGCCGGTGCGGTGCTGGGTGGCATTGCGGCGATTGCCTTTCTGTGGCGGATTGAACCCACCGAGGTCAAGGTGTCCCCGGCGTTCATCGGTGCCGGCCTGGCGGTGCTGCTGGTCTGCGCCCTGATGCCCAAATACAACGCCGAACTGTTGCTCAACCGCGTCGCGGTGACGCTGTCAGGGGCCGAGCGTGCTTATCAGGAGCCTGCCTGGCGCCTGGACGCAGCGCCCAGGCAGGCTGAGTAGGCCGCCAGGTCCAGCGCCAGGTTGCTGTCCACCATCAACGCCAGCAATTGCGTCTGTGCCTGAAAGCGTCGTGCATCACGTCGACGGCGCGCGCTCTTCATTTGCCCGAACAACGCCTGGGTGATCTGCTGCGGGGAGCTGCCGTGCAACTGGTCCAGCCAATGCCCGATGGCCTGGGTGTTGCGCTGGTACTGTTCTGGCGAGGCCGGCTCCGCAAACCCTTCGAACATTCCCGTGAGCTTTCGCAGCGCATACCCGCGTTTCACTTCCCCCCACAGGCTCATGGCCGTTCCTCGGTGCCGGAGATATTCGCCAGCAATTCGGCGGTTTTTACCTGCATGAACTGGCTGTCACCGCGACTTTCCACGCACAGGCACACCGACAACGCGTCGCTGACCTGCAATTTGAAGCGCCAGTCGGCGAACACCATCGACAGCCCCGCGCCGGTTTCGTCGGTGTCCAGGGAGTTGCTGGCATAGAGCACCTGCATGCGCGCGACAACGCTGGTCGAATTATTCACATCAATATGGATGTTTCCCGAAGAGGGGAATAAGCCAATACGTTCTACCAATAACTTTGACGTGTTCATGGCCGCTCCTCGCCGTTCTGTTCCGGTGGCACTTTATTATGATGTTGCGAGGAAGTAAGTGAATGTTAGATTTTGTCGGATGATTAATGCTTGTTATTTTTCGTCTGCCTCAAGAGATGGTCGAATAATAAAGCCTGTGTTCATAATTGCCTGGCTGCTGTGTTGAGGTTGTGTTGCTGTTTTATTCAGGGCGCAGGCACTTACCTTTAACTATTCATCTTCTGCGGCGCGTGAGAGGTTGCCTTGTTCAATAGGATTTTGATCGTGTGTGTCGGCAATATCTGTCGCAGTCCCACCGCGGAAAAACTGCTCCGCACGGCGCTGGCGTCTTCCGCTATTGAAGTGAGTTCGGCGGGGTTGGCGGCATTGTCCGATCACCCGCTGGAACCCACGGCTTCACAGGTTTTGCAAGAGCATGGGCATGGCCCGTGCCTGCATAAGGCGCGCCAGCTGACCAGCGATGCGGTGAGTGATGCGGACTTGATCCTGGTCATGGAGCAACGGCATATCGACGGGGTGCTGAGCCTTGCGCCCGAAGCGCGGGGCAAGGTGTTCCTGCTGGGCAAGTGGCAGCAGAACCGTGAGATCAAAGACCCTTATCGCCAGGGTAAACCGGCATTTGTGCATGCCTATGCGTTGATCGAACAAGCCGCCCAGGCTTGGGCGCAGCGGTTAGTCGGCTGAACACGGTCACTGCAATAAAACGCTATTGATCACTGTTAAAAAGAGTAACGCCTAGTTAAATAAGCCTGGGGTGTTTTATCCGGCACTAGTGAGCGTTTGTGTATTGAGTGAAGTCGTTAAACGTGCAGGGAGCCGGGCGTCTTGCACCCTGTGCCATGCTTTGACTATTTGCAGGAAAAAAGAACTGACTTATGCAATCAGCACCCACTGTAACGTCACATAACACTGAAGAAACTGATCTGGATTTTATGATGCTGGTGGGGACACTGCTGGATCATAAATGGCTGATTGGTGTCATCAGTGCCGCCTTCATGGCCCTTGGCGTGGCCTATGCCGTGTTGTCGACACCTGTCTATCAAGCCACGGCACTGGTGCAGGTCGAGCCGAAAAAGGGCGACATGTTGGGGTTTTCGGATGTCGGCAGTCTGTTGGGCAAGGAGTCGCCCACCGTCACCGAAATCGAGCTGATCCGTTCGCGAATCACCATCGGTACCGCCGTCGATAACCTGAACCTGGACCTTGAGGTCAAGCCCCGGCGCTTTCCGTTGGTGGGGGATTTTATCGCCCGGCGTTTCAAACCTGCCGAGCCGCGTGCCGTGGCCAGCCCCTGGTTCGGCCTGGACCGCTTCGGCTGGGGCGGTGAGCTGTTGACGTTTTCGCGGTTGCAGCTGCCCGCTGAACTGCTTGGCCAGGAGCTGACCTTGACGGCCGGCGAGGGCGCGAGTTTTACCCTGACGGACCCGGATGACCAGGTGTTGCTGGCAGGCCAGGTCGGGCGCTTCTATGAGAGCAATGGCATCAGGCTGCAGGTCGATGCGCTTCAGGCCAACCCGGGGACGCAGTTCAGCGTGGTCCGTTCGCCGCGCCTGACCACTATCCTGCGCTATCAGAAACTGCTGGATGTGGCGGAGCGGGGCAAGGAGTCAGGCATCATCGGCCTGGCGCTGGAAAGCACGCGCCCGGCGGCCGCGATCCAGGTGCTCAATGAAGTGGCGCGGATCTACGTGCGACAGAACATTGATCGCACTTCGGCCGAAGCGGCCCAGAGCCTGGCGTTCCTCAAGGATCAGTTGCCGCAGGTGCGCAAGGACGTCGAGCAGGCGGAAACCGCGCTGAACCAGTTTCAGATCCGCAATAAAACCATCGACATCAGCCTGGAAGCCAAGGCGATTCTCGACCAGATCGTCGCGCTGGATGCGAGCATCTCCGAACTCAAGATGCAGCAGGCGGAAATAGAACGAAAGTTCACCCCCCAGCACCCGGTGTATCGAGCGTTGCTGACCCAATTGGCCGAGCTGACCGCACGTCAGGATGAGTTGGCCAAGAAGGTCGAGAGCCTGCCCACCACGCAGCAGGAGCTGCTGAGCCTGACCCGCGACCTGAAGGTCAGCACCGAGATCTACACCCAACTGCTGAACAAGTATCAGGAGCTGGATGTGATGCGCGCCGGCACCGTGGGCAATGTGCGCCTGATCGA